>JBAVQO010000263.1:0-13783 GCA_049694135.1 Gillisia sp.
TCCATAATCTCTAATTGACTTCCCTTTAAAGACTCGAAAATTTTTGGATAGTATTTTTTTAACTGGAACTGGGGAGAGGCTTTTTCGTTCTTTAAATGTTGTTTTACAAATTCCTTTATCGCGAACACTTCTTCAATAGGATTATGTTGTTTTTTGCGGATCTCATTTATTCCGGTGCTGATCTTCTTTAGAATATGTCTGGAAGATGCCTCTACCAGTTTGGTCTTTGTAGAAAAATGGGTATAAATCGTTTTTTTTGAGGCACCTATAGCCGAGGCAATGTCATCCATAGTCACACTTTTGAACCCCAGGTTCAAAAACATTTCTGTCGCGGTATCTAAGATTTTTTCCTTCACTGCATTTTCATTTTCGGTGCAAATGTACAAAGGAAACTTTAAAAACTAAATAAGTTTCCGTAAAAAATATTTACGGATATCCCAATGGAATAGAAAACGAGGTGTCATCTGGATAATTTCAATATAGTGGCGAAAAGGAATGCTATGGATTGTGTATTTTAGCGCAAAATTTTGAGCAAATGCATTCTATTTCTGAATATCGCGAGCATTTTCTGGATTACCTGGAAGAAAAAATTGTTACAAAAGAACCTGTTAATCTATATGAGCCGATCGTTTATATTCTGAATTTGGGAGGAAAACGGTTGCGGCCCGTATTGGTGCTTATGGCCGCTGAACTTTTTGATACTCCTTACCAACAGGCCCTTAATGCGGCGCTAGCCATAGAAGTCTTTCATAACTTTTCGCTGGTGCACGACGACATTATGGATGAGGCTCCTTTACGAAGGGGAAAAATGACTGTTCACGAGCGGTGGGATTTAAACACCGGAATCCTTTCCGGCGATGCCATGCTTATTAATGCGTATCAGCTATTCGAAAATTATAAAGGCGAAACTTTTAAAGAGCTGGCACAATTATTCACCAAAACAGCGATAGAGGTTTGCGAAGGTCAGCAATACGATATGGACTTTGAAAACCGCGAAGATGTGGAAATTGAAGATTACCTGAAAATGATTGAATTTAAAACAGCTGTCCTGGTGGGAGCGTCTTTAAAAATGGGAGCTATAGTTGCACAGGCTCCTGAAGATTGCAAAGACGCTTTATACGAATATGGTCGATTGCTGGGCATTGCTTTTCAGCTGCAGGACGATTATTTAGATGCTTTTGGAGATCCGGAAACCTTCGGGAAACAATTAGGAGGCGATATTATCGAGAATAAGAAAACCTTTTTGTACCTCACGGCGCTTCAAAAAGCCAGTAAGACCGAAGCGCGGCAACTGGAGCATTTGTATTCTATTAACCCGGCAGACAGCACAGGGAAAATAGATGCCGTCCGTACTATTTTTCAGACCAGTGGTGCTGCCGATGCTGTTCTTCAGGAAATTGAAAAATATACGCTACAGGCTTTTCAGGTGTTGGAAAATATAGATCTACCGGAAGACAGAAAAGCACCTCTCAAGAATTTTGGCGCCTCTCTGATGAAACGAAAAGCTTAAATGATTTTCCCTTTCTTAAAATTATATCGGGAATTTCAACCTGCACACTTGTTAAAGTTATTTTAACTCCTGGGACATTAACAAAGAATCCTTCAGGCTATAAATTCTAAAAGTTGTATTTTTGCTTTGTTTTAGAAAAAAGAAACATTAGTTTCAGTTTATGGATAGATTTTCATTTCTTAATGCAGCTTCTACAGCGTATTTCGCAGAACTTTACGATCAATATTTACAAAATCCAGATAGTGTAGAACCCAGTTGGCGCGCTTTTTTCCAGGGGTTCGATTTCGGTTCAAGCCAGAATGGCGAAGTTTCCCATTCCTCCACTAGCCAGGAATCTCCTGCTCGGGATGAATTTCCAAATGGTGAAGTTCCTCCTCATGTTTTAAAAGAGTTCGAGGTAGTAAGGTTGATAGACGGATACAGAACCCGCGGACATTTATTTACAAAAACCAATCCTGTTCGGGAGCGTAGAAAATACGTGCCCACCTTAGCTCTCGAAAATTTCGGACTGTCACAGCAGGATCTTGACACCACTTTTAATGCCGGTGACATTATAGGAATAGGCCCGGCTACTTTAAGAGAAATTCGCGATCATCTCGAAAAGATATATTGCGACTCTATTGGCGTAGAATACATGTATATCCGGAAGCCGGAGGAGATCGCATGGATTCAGAAAAAACTAAATGTTAACGATAATCAGCCTAAATTTAATAATGATCAGAAAAAGCAAATCCTGGGTAAACTGAATGAAGCAGTTTCCTTCGAAAGCTTTTTGCATACCAAATACGTGGGTCAGAAGCGTTTTTCGCTGGAAGGTAACGAAAGCCTTATTCCTGCCCTGGATACTATTATAGAAAAAGCCGCAGAATTTGGGGTGAAGGACTTTGTAATGGGAATGGCCCACCGCGGAAGGTTGAATACGCTCACCAATATCTTCGGAAAAAGTCCTAAAGATATCTTTAGTGAATTTGACGGAAAAGATTATGAGCAGGATATTTTTGACGGGGACGTAAAATATCATTTAGGCTGGACCAGCTGCAGAAAAACCAATAACGGCAAACAGATAAATATAAATATCGCTCCCAATCCTTCTCACTTAGAAACCGTTGGAGCGGTGGTGGAAGGAATTTCCCGCGCAAAACAAGATCGAAGATATCAGGATGATACCTCCTGTGTTTTGCCCATTATTGTGCACGGAGATGCGGCTATCGCAGGGCAGGGAGTGGTCTATGAAGTCGTACAGATGGCGCAATTGGAAGGATATCGTACCGGTGGAACCATTCATATTGTAGTGAATAACCAGATAGGTTTTACTACCAATTATTTAGATGGTAGGTCCTCTACCTATTGTACCGATGTGGCCAAAGTAACCCTTTCGCCCGTTTTACACGTAAACGCTGATGATGCCGAGGCGGTGGTGCATGCCGTTTTGTTCGCACTCGACTTTAGAATGGAATTTAAACGCGATGTGTTCATCGACCTTTTGGGCTATAGAAAGTATGGGCATAACGAAGGAGATGAACCCCGTTTTACCCAGCCAAAATTATACAAAGCGATTGCAAAGCACGAGAACGCCCGTGATATTTATGCTGAAAAGCTGATGAATAGCGGTGTGATCGAAGAAGGATATGTAAAGAAAATCGAAGAGGAATACAAAGCGAAACTGGAAGAAGATCTTGAAGATTCCCGAAAAGAAGACAAAACGCGCATTACTCCTTTTATGAAGGATGAATGGGAAGGATTCGAGAATGTTACCGAAGATGAAATGATGAAACCTGTAGATACCACGGTTTCTATGGAAGTGCTGGATGAGGTAGCCAAAGCCATTACCAAATTACCCGAAAAGAAAAAATTCCTTCGTAAAATCGCTAAACTTATAGAGTCTCGCGAAAAAATGTATTTCGAAACCGATAAACTCGATTGGGCCATGGGAGAATTGCTGGCTTACGGAGTTTTAATGAAGGAAGGATACAACGTAAGGTTAAGTGGACAGGATGTGGAACGCGGTACTTTCTCTCACCGTCACGCGATCGTTAAAGTTGAAGATAGCGAAGAAGAAATAATCCTACATAATAATATACCCGACAGAAAAGGCGATATTTTTGTGTATAACTCCCCGCTTTCGGAATATGGCGTAGTAGGTTTCGATTATGGTTACGCCATGGCGAGCCCGCAAACTCTTACTATTTGGGAGGCACAGTTTGGAGATTTTGCCAATGGCGCTCAAATTATGATCGATCAATATATTTCGGCAGCCGAAGATAAATGGAAACTTCAAAATGGCCTCGTCATGTTGCTTCCCCACGGGTATGAGGGGCAGGGGGCAGAACATTCCTCAGGACGAATGGAACGTTTCCTTCAACTTTGCGCAAAAGATAACATGTTTGTGGCAGACGTCTCTACTCCGGCAAATATGTTTCACCTGCTCAGAAAGCAAATGAAGGTGAAATTCAGAAAACCTTTAATTATCTTTACTCCAAAAAGTTTATTACGGCATCCAAAAGTAATTTCTTCAAAAGAAGAACTCGCCAAGGGAAGTTTCCAGCCTGTAATAGATCAGGACAATGCGGCGCCTGAAAAAATAAAATCCCTGGTATTCTGTACCGGGAAATTCTATTACGACTTGTTAGAACACCGCGAGGAAAATGGAAGAGAAGATGTGGCGCTGGTTCGTGTGGAACAATTATTCCCGCTTCCTTCACAAAAAATGAAGGAAGTTATTGAAAAGTATAAAAATGCCGATGATTTGGTGTGGGCACAGGAAGAGCCACGAAATATGGGAGCTTACAGCTTTTTATTGCTTCATTTTGATGAAGCCCATAAACTCAGAGTATGTAGCCGAAGATTCTACGGAGCACCGGCAGCCGGTAGTGCGGTAAGATTTAAAAGAAGACACCACAAAGTAATAGAAAGTGTTTTTGATAAATCTGTTGAATAAAAAATTGATTAATAACCGCTTCTTTTTTAGAAGCAATTCAGAAAAAATAAAATAAAAGATCATGGCTTTAGAAATGAAAGTTCCTTCTCCCGGAGAATCTATAACAGAGGTTGAAATCGCGCAGTGGCTGGTTGAAGACGGCGATTATGTTGAAAAAGACCAGGCGATCGCGGAAATCGACAGCGATAAAGCAACACTTGAGCTTCCAGCCGAGGCCAGCGGAATAATTACCTTAAAAGCCGAAGAAGGAGATGCAGTTGCTGTGGGAGAAGTGGTTTGTTTGATAGATACCGAAGCTAAAAAACCCGGTGCAGATAAAGCTGAAAAATCCTCTGAAAAAGAAGACGAAAAAGAGAGTGATAAAGCTGAAGCTAAAACGCAAACGCCAAGTAAACCTTCTACTCCTTCTCAGAAACAGGATAAAGATGTTCAGAAAGAACAAAAAGAAACAAATTATGCTACCGGAACGCCTTCGCCTGCAGCCAGGAAAATCCTTGATGAAAAAGGGATAGAAAGCAAAACAATAAGCGGAACAGGCCGCGACGGCAGAATTACCAAAGAAGATGCTGTAAATGCCAAAGCTTCTATGGGAACTCCCGGCGCCGGAAAACGCGGAGAGTCTCGAAAAAAGATGTCGATGTTGCGTCGAAAAGTAGCAGAAAGGCTGGTAAGCGCGAAGAACGAAACCGCCATGCTTACTACTTTTAACGAGGTAGATATGTCGGCTATTTATTCACTGCGCAAACAATATAAAGAAGAATTTAAAGAGAAGCACGGGGTAAGCCTTGGATTTATGTCCTTTTTTACACTTGCAGTGGTACGTGCGCTCGAGATTTATCCGGATGTAAACTCTATGATGGATTGAGATTACCAGATCCAATATGACTATAAAGACATAAGTATTGCGGTTTCGGGCCCTAAAGGATTAATGGTACCGGTAATTCGAAATGCTGAAAATCTTGGTTTCCGCGGAGTGGAAGAAGAGGTGAAAAGACTTGCTCTTAGAGCCCGGGACGGAAAAATTACGGTAGATGAAATGACCGGCGGAACATTTACTATTTCCAATGGTGGTGTTTTTGGTTCTATGCTTTCAACGCCAATTATCAATCCTCCACAAAGTGGTATTCTGGGAATGCATAACATCGTGGATCGTCCTGTGGCTATCGATGGTCATGTTGAAATTCGGCCTATCATGTACGTAGCTCTTTCTTATGACCACCGCATTATTGATGGCAGAGAGTCTGTAGGATTCCTGGTAGCGGTTAAAGAGGCACTGGAAAATCCCGAAGAATTATTGATGGATAACGATGTTAAACGGGCTTTGGAATTATAAGCTTTAAAAAGATCTAAAAAAAAGGCAGCAGTTTTTACCTGCTGCCTTTTTCATTTTTGGCTGGCTAGATTCCAAATAACAACAGTAGAGTGAAAATATCTAAAAGCAGCACGATAAGGATGGCTACTGCTAAAAGAATGACCACTGGTTGATCTTGAGATTTAATATGTAATTTTGAATCCATGGCTTTAAACTAATATCGTTTCCTATTTAGGAAGAAGATAAATGTAAAGCTAAATGTCAGGAAATGATATGGGGAATTTTCCCCAAATTTCGAAATGTTTATTTGAGGTAGAGAGCTTTCTCTTTATAATCTATAACCGCGTTTCCCTTTTTTAGAATGTCTGCCCCAATAATTCCATGAACTCGTTCTGCATTGTGGTTTTCGAGAGCTTCATTTACATGAGTGAGATCAAATAAAACCAGATCGATCTTCTTTTTGCGCCATCCCATGATTTCCAAAGAATTCTGTTTGGCTATCTGTGTAAGCATATTGGTGGCGCCTGCACCGGCAGCCTTTACTTCGCTGTCGCTTGCCAGCAATTCAAAGTGCGTAATGGCTTCAAAACCCACACAGGTGCTGGAGGCTCCCGTGTCTAATATAAAATTACCTTCGATGTTATTTATCTTGGCAACCAGTTCGAAATGATCGGTTTTGGTATACTTCAGTTTTACCCGATAAAAGCCTTTTTCTTCCAATAACTTCCTTAAAGTGGACATTCTTTTCTTTTTTGACAAAGATAGGTCTATAAAATAAATTATTTTTGCATTTATGATATTTACAGATACACATACACATTTATATAGTCAGGATTTTTCAGAAGACAGAGAAGAGGTAATAACGAGGGCAAAGGAAGCAGGAGTACAACGATTTTTTATTCCGGCTATCGATTCGCATTATATTCCTTCTATGTACGAACTGGAGAAAAAGTTTCCCCAGGAAGTTTTCTTAATGATGGGTTTACATCCCACTTCGGTAAAAGATGATTTTGAAAAAGAACTGGAAATTGTAGAAAAACAATTCGAAGGCAGAGAATTCGTGGCGATAGGAGAAATAGGTATCGACCTCTACTGGGACCGCGCTTTTTTAAAAGAACAAAAAGAAGCTTTTAAAAGGCAGATCCAGTTTGCGAAAAGTAAGAATCTTCCTATTGTAATACACTGTCGCGATGCTTTTGAAGAGGTTTTCGAAGTGCTGGAGAGTGAACATGACGAGAAACTTTTTGGAATTTTTCATTGTTTTACCGGGAACCTCGAGCAGGCAAAGAAAGCCATTTCCTATAATATGAAACTCGGAATTGGGGGAGTGGTGACTTTCAAGAATGGGGGACTTGATAAATTTTTAGAAGAAATTCCGCTAAAAGATATCGTTTTGGAAACAGATTCGCCTTATTTGGCGCCATCACCTTACCGTGGAAAGCGAAATGAAAGTTCTTATATTAGATTAATCGCCGGGAAACTGGCTGAAATTTATAAGCTTCCGATAGAAGAAATCGCAGAGGTTACCACCCGCAATTCAAAAGAGATATTCGGGGTGTAATGCCGCGATTTCATTAAAAAGTTGTTCATTTGTTGAGATAACACCGCCAAAAAATGTCAAAATTTGAAGAAATAAGATTTTTCCATGATTCTGAAGTGCAGCCTGCCCTTCAGAAATATATGGCGCATCCCATGGTTAAAGCTTTGCTACATTTTACCTTTCCGAACAAGGATTTTGAAGAAATTCAGAAGATTTTGGAAGACTGTAATTCTATCAGGGATTTTCAAACCAGGGTGATTTACCATTCTGTTCGAAAAGTACTTGAAAGAAGCAGTGAAGGACTTTCTTATAGCGGGTTCGAGACTCTTAAGAAATCGGAACCTTATCTTTATATCTCCAACCACAGGGATATTATTTTGGACACCAGCTTATTGAACTGTGCTTTGTATGAGCAGGATCTGGTCATGACGGCTTCAGCAATTGGTGACAACCTGGTTCAAAAGCCATTTTTACTGTTGCTTTCCAGGATTAACAGGAATTTCCTGGTTCAAAGAGGGCTTGGTCCACGGGAGATGTTGCGCAGCTCGTTGAATCTTTCAGAATATATAAACACGCTTTTGCTTGAAAATAAGCGGTCGGTGTGGATGGCGCAACGGGAAGGGCGAACCAAGGATGGAAATGACGTTACCCAACAGGGCGTTTTAAAAATGCTGGCGATGGCCAAAGGAGATCTGAGTGTCGCTGAGTATTTTGCAAAAATTAAGATCGTGCCCGTGGCGATTTCATATGAATTTGATCCTACCGATGTTTTAAAGATTCCGGAGATCATGGCAAAGAGGAAAGAAGAAGTTTATAAAAAATCTGCCAACGAGGATTTTAATTCTATAATGAAAGGGGCGCTTGGCAATAAAGGCCGAATCCATATTCAGGCAGGAAAGGTGCTTTCTGAGGAATGTTTTAAATCTATAGAACAAAAAGAAGCTTCGGTAAACGACCAGTTAAAGTCTATTGCGGCCCTTATAGACAACAGAATTTATAAGAATTACAAACTCTGGCCTTCCAACTATATCGCCTGCGATTTAGTGAATAATAACACGGCCCATTCCCACTTATATACAAAAAAGGAAAAACGACAGTTTGAAAGGCGGTTAACCAGAAGAGTAGATTTCAGGAATTCGCTCGAAGTGAACAGTTACTTACTCATGTATGCCAATCCTGTTGCTAACAAAGAAGCTCTAAATGAAGGTGAAGTCTAATATCCTGCTTATTTATACAGGCGGAACCATCGGGATGATAAAGGATTTTGAGACCGGTGCCCTGAAGGCTTTCAATTTTAGTGAATTACTTCAAAATATTCCTGAACTAAAACTGCTGGAACATTCCATTGAAACAGTAAGTTTTGAAAAGCCTATAGATTCTTCGAACATGAACCCGAAATACTGGGTGCAAATGGCCACTTTAATCGAAGAAAATTACGAGAATTACGACGGATTTGTTGTGCTGCACGGGAGCGATACCATGTCTTATTCGGCATCTGCGCTTAGTTTTATGTTCGAAAACCTCACAAAACCTATCATTTTTACAGGCTCACAATTACCCATTGGGGATCTTCGCACCGATGCCAAAGAAAACCTGATTACAAGTATTCAGATAGCGGGATTGCAAAGGCAGGGAAGGCCGGTAATTTCTGAAGTTTGTCTTTATTTTGAATATAAACTTTACCGCGGTAACCGTACTACTAAAATAAATGCCGAGCATTTCCAGGCATTTGCTTCAATGAATTATCCGCCTTTGGCAGAATCTGGAGTTTATCTGTCGGTGAATTATAATTCTTTATGGAAAACCAATCGTAGGAAAAAGACTCAACTCCATACCAATTTTAATGATGAGGTACTGGTGCTGAAGATATTTCCGGGCATAAGTGAAAGTACGGTTTCGCACGTATTGTCGAAAAAGGGACTAAAAGGGATTGTGCTGGAAACCTTCGGAAGTGGAAATGCCCCTACAGATAAGTGGTTTATCGATCTTCTTAAAAAACACATAAACGAGGGATTAAAAGTGGTAAATGTTACTCAATGTGTTGCCGGTAGTGTTAATATGGGGCAATATGAAACGAGTTCGCAACTCAAAAAAATAGGAGTAGTGTCCGGGAAAGATCTTACTACCGAGGCGGCGCTGGCCAAATTAATGTATCTTTTAGGAAAGGATTTATTACCTAAAGTGTTCAAAACCATATTCGAAACATCTCTGCGTGGCGAAATGTTATAAAATTAACGCTTCTTATTTGATGTTAAACTTTTTTTTTTGTTATTTGGCGCACCAAATTAGGGATACTTACTAGAGAGGTGGCCGAGTGGTCGAAGGCGCACGCCTGGAAAGTGTGTATACGCCACAAGCGTATCGAGGGTTCGAATCCCTTCCTCTCTGCAAAGTGTTTTTATTCAAAATTTATTTTTATATCTTTAACCCTTTAACTAATTAAATTAAGACAAACAGTAATGAAAAGATTATTTTCAACTTTGGTAATCGCTTCGATTATGTTATTTGGAGCCGCTAGCGCAAATGCGACAAACTTTGTAAACACAGCGCCCAGTACTATCGTGAATTTTGTTCAGGATACTCAGAACGACGAAGCAGCCCCCGCTACAGCTCAAGGGGATGAAAATCTAAGTTTCCACCAACAACTTAAAAAACGTTTTATAGAAGGTGGAGCCGGATTTATGGGTATTGTACTTTTGTGTTTAATTCTTGGTTTGGCAATTGCCATTGAGAGAATTATCTTTTTGAACCTTGCTTCCACCAATACTAAAAAATTAGCTCAGGATGTAGAGGATGCTTTAAACAGCGGTGGAATTGAAGCTGCTAAAGAAGTATGTCGAAATACTCGTGGGCCAGTGGCTTCTATTTACTACCAGGGACTTGATCGTGCAGACGAAAGCATTGAAGCTGCCGAAAAAGCCGTTGTTGCCTACGGTGGAGTACAAATGGGACAATTGGAGAAAAATGTTTCCTGGGTTTCTTTATTCATCGCTCTGGCACCGATGCTTGGGTTCATGGGTACAGTAATCGGGATGATTGAAGCTTTTGACCGTATTCAGGCAGCTGGAGATATGCAACCATCATTGGTAGCAGGAGGTATTAAAGTTGCGCTTCTTACCACCGTATTTGGTCTGATAGTTGCGATTATTCTTCAGGTTTTCTATAACTATATTATCGCTAAAATCGACAGCATCGTAAACGATATGGAAGATGCTTCTATCATTTTAATCGATATGCTTGTAGATTACAAAAACAAAAAAAGAATCTAAGAATAGGAAATTATGACCTTATATAAAGTTTTAAAATATATAGCACTCGCCATTGGGGTTATAGGTATTATCCTGCTCGGAAGGATTATATTTACCGGTGACGAAGCGATAAAAAATTCGGCCGATCTGCAAGCGAGTATGCTGAATCCTATCATGTGGGTAGGCTATATTATATTTGCTATAACCATTGTTTTGGTGGCTATTTTTGTGATCAAGGAAATTTTTACCGGGAACATTAGAAATACCCTCATCGCTGTTGGGGCCTTTGCTGTAATTATTGTGGTATCTTACGTAGTTACCACTGGTCACCCGGTAGAACTGGAAGATGGAACTACTCTTTCTGCAAATGCAGATCATTGGGTGGGTGCCGGATTGTGGGTATTCTATATTATGGCAGTTTTGGCCATTTTAACAATGATATTCACCGGAATTAGAAAATTAACAAAATAAAATTATGGCTAGACGTTCAGCACCAGAAGTTAATGCCGGCTCTATGGCCGATATAGCGTTCCTGCTATTGATTTTCTTTCTGGTTACTACAACAATTGAGACCGATAGGGGTATCAGCCGTAAGCTGCCTCCTATCCAGGATGAGACTGTAAAGCCGCCAATTATTAAAGAGAAAAACATTTTCACGGTCATTGTAAACCGTCAAAATGAATTATTGGTGGAAGACAAGCCAATGAACATTAAGGATTTAAGAGCAGCTGCTATTAAATTTCTTGATAACGGAGGAGGAACCGGAGAAGACGCCTGTAGTTATTGCCATGGTGCAAAGGATCCTGCATCATCAGATAATCCACAAAAAGCGGTTATCTCGTTGGTAAACGATCGTAAAACATCTTATAAAACCTACATCTCTGTTCAAAATGAATTGGTAGCTGCTTACAACACTTTAAGGAATCAGGCAGCTCAAAGAATGTACGGAAAAGATTTTACTGCGATGGAAGAGGATTATAACGATGCTAATTTTCGCGGAGATAAGGATGCGTTAAAAGCCAAGATTGAAAAAATCAAGGATATGTATCCTGAAAAATTATCTGAAGCCGAACCAAAAGGTTAACAGGTAATTAATTTCTAATAATTATTATTTAAAAGATATGTCTAAATTCACTAAGAAAAAAAGCGGAGATTTACCAGCCATTAGTACGGCCTCGTTGCCGGATATTGTGTTTATGTTGCTCTTCTTTTTTATGGTGGCTACCACTATGCGTGAAACAACCTTGATGGTGCAAAACAAATTGCCTTATGCCGACCAGGTGGAAAAGCTGGATAAAAAGGATTTGGTAATGTATATTTACGCAGGTAAGCCAAGCCCAAGATTTCAGAGCAAATTCGGAACTGAAGCTCGTATTCAGTTGAACGATAAATTTGCCAATGTTAGTGATATTCAACCCTTTATATATTCCGAAAGAGAATCTAAAAGAGAAGAACTTGTTCCGTATCTAACCACAGCTTTAAAGGTAGATGTGGATACCAATATGGGACTTGTTTCTGATATCAAACAGGAATTAAGAAAAGCTGAAGCACTAAAAATCAATTATACTACACGTACAGGGGACGTGAGTAAGAACTAGAAATATTTAATTTATTACTGTTTTAAGAGACATCCCACCGCCTGGCGCTGGGATGTTTTTTATATTTGGTTATAGGTAAAGCTCCTTTTTCAATATATCTCACGTAATGAAGAAAATTTATTTCTTTTCATTTATTTTTTTTGCAATCTCACCTCTGGTAAAAGCGCAGGTGCAGAGAGACAGTTTGCCGCCGGTGGTTGTGGATAGTCTTTACAGAGAAGATCAATTTTATGTGGGCCTTACTTTTCATTTGTTAAGCGATTTACCCGCCTCTTTATCTCAATCCGGTTTCGGTGGAGGGCTACACCTGGGATTTATCAGGGATTTTCCTATCAATAAAAGAAGAAATCTCGCATTTGGTGCGGGTGTGGGCTGGTCAATAAATACCTACGGAAATGAATTATTTATAGGCGAAGATGAAAATGGAAAAACAATTTTCAGAAATTTGAATAACCAGGATATTCAATATAATTCCAACCGGTTTTCTACGCAACTTGTAGAAGCTCCCATAGAATTTCGATGGAGATCTTCCACGGCCACTACATATAAGTTCTGGAGGATTTATACCGGTGTAAGATTAGGGTACATCTATGCGTTTAAATCGACTTTTAAACAGGATAATAATACAGTTATACAAAGACAGGTGCCAGAATTGGACAGATTTCGGATTGGTACCACCTTTACCTTCGGATACAATACCTTCAATTTTTACGGATATTACAGCCTTAACCCCTTCTTTAAAAATGCCGAATTAGACGGTGAACAAATAGGGATTACTACATTTAAGTTAGGGCTGATGTTTTATATTTTATAACCAGTAGTTTAGAACAATAAGCTGCGGAAGTAGTCCAATAAAAAATCCGATTACAATTTCTATCCAATGGTGTGAATTATTTTCCAGGCGGGAACTGGCGGTGAGACCGGTGACTAAAACTGTAAAAGCGATAAAGTAAATAAGATTTACGTGAAAATAAATACTTAAGGCTATTATAAACATTAATATCCCGCCCATTCCTATCATGTGAAGGCTTATTTTAAAACGTAGCCAGGCCAGTAAAAAACTTGTAATTGCCGAAAGAAGAATTCCCACGAAAAAATAATATAATGCCGGAAAATTGAAGCGATTAAGGATCTGGTATAAATTCAATGCTATTAGCAGGCAGTAGAAAAATAAAGGCCATCTTCTTTCTTCTACTCTTTCAAGAAAAGGAGAACTTGCCTTTCCCAGATTTTGCAACAAAAAATAAAAAACCACCGGAATAAAAAGAGTGGTAATGGCAATCGCCAGGAGTTTAGCTTTTATGAGATTAGGCGGGAAAAATCGTGGAGTTACTACAAAGTAAAAAACTGTTCCCAAAATCGGCATCCAAAGGGGGTGAAAAATATAGGAGGCACTTTTAATAATTTTGCGCATTAGATTTCTTTTCTCATTCTGGCAACAGGAATATCTAATTGTTCACGATACTTGGCAACGGTTCGTCTGGCAATGGGATATCCTTTTTCTTTGAGCAATTTAGCCAATTTTTCGTCGGTTAGGGGTTTTCTTTTATTTTCTTCTTCAATAGAAATTTCCAGAATTTTTTTAATCTCGCGGGTAGATACGTCTTCCCCCTGGTCGTTTTTCATAGATTCTGAAA
>JBAVQO010000264.1:0-13983 GCA_049694135.1 Gillisia sp.
CAATTCTATTTTGTAACGGTAGATAACGACAAACCTTACCATGTTTATGGTGGCCTGCAGGACAATGGTTCGTGGGTAGGGCCTCATGATAATGAAGAAAACTTCAGATGGCGCGCCAATGGGGAATATGCTTACAAAGGTTTAACCGGAGGTGACGGAATGCAGGTGCAGGTAGATAACAGAAACAGCAATATTGTGTATAGCGGCTTTCAGTTTGGTAATTATTTTAGAACCAATCGCGAGACTGGAAAGCAGTCTTATATTATGCCGAAACACGAATTAGGAGAAAGTCCGTATCGTTTTAACTGGCAAACTCCTATTTTACTGAGTCCGCATAATCAGGATGTGCTTTACTATGGGAGTAATAAATTGTTGCGCAGCATGAATCAGGGCGATGACTGGCAGGCAATTTCCCCAGATCTTACCCAAGGTCCCAAAAAAGGAAATGTGGCCTACGGTACGTTAACAACCATTAGTGAATCGCCATTTCAGTTCGGACTTTTATATACCGGGAGCGACGACGGATTGGTTTACGTTTCCAAAGACGCAGGCGGGAACTGGCAAAAAATATCAGATGCTTTGCCGCAAAACCTTTGGGTAAGCCGCGTAATTGCTTCTGCACATAAAAAAGAAAGAGTGTATGTTACTCTAAATGGCTATCGGTACGACGATTTCAAACCCTATGTATATGTAAGCGACAACTATGGTCAGGACTGGAAAGATATCAGCAGCAACTTGCCTCCTTTCCCTGTAAACGTGATCAAGGAAGATCCGGCCAATGAAAATATTTTATACCTGGGAACCGATAATGGTGCTTATGTTTCTCTTGATCGGGGGGATTCCTGGCAGGCATTCAGCGGCGGACTGCCAAACGTGGCGGTGCATGATCTTGCCATTCAGGCTCGGGATAAAGATTTAGTGGTAGGAACTCACGGCCGCTCTCTTTATGTGGCCGATATTTCTCTTTTAGAAGAATTAAAGCCGGAGAAAATGGACAACATCTTCATTTCTGAAGTGGAGCCTTTGCATAGTTCATCTCGTTGGGGCAGTAAGTTCAGCCAGTGGGGAGAAATTTACGAACCGCAAGTGAATCTGCAGGTTTTCACTCCTGAAGAAGGTAAAGCATCCATTTCTATTCAAACGGAAGGTGGAAAGGAATTAAATTCCATAACTGTTGATGCTTCAAAAGGAATAAACATTGTAAAATACGATGCCAGTATTTCAGAAAAAGGAAAAGACCTGCTTGCTAAAGATGATAAGAAACTTAAAAAGGCCGAAAATGGCAAGTATTATCTTCCGGAAGGAAAATATAAGATCGTGGTAAAACAGGGATCGAAATCTGCACAGACCGAACTGGAGGTAAAAGGAGGAGGCCAACGCCAGCGTTCTGAAGATGATATCGATATAGATTAAGTTTCAGCCCCCTCTCCCCGGGAGAGGGTCGGGGTGAGGCCTATTCATATAAATTCAACCGGTTGCTTAGCTGCCGGTTTTTTTTCTGCAGTTTTTTAACCTGGTCCAGCAAATGATTTATAGCTTCCAGGCCTTCCAGATTGATGTCCAGCTCGTAGTGCAGCCGCCTGAACCTTTCAAAATCTGAAATACGATCGGAAGGAACATAATCTTTCTTTTCGATTATAACGGTTTCCAAAAGTCCACTTTCGCTCAGGGATCTTATAAACGTGTATTCTACCTTATAACGGGTGCAAATTTCCTCGGTTGGTATTAAATCTTCTAAATTCATGAGCGCAATTTTTGAAGTTCTTTAAAAAGTTCTTTCTCTTTGACAGTTAGATGTGTAGGCATTTTTATCTGGTAAGTTATATATAGATCGCCGTGTTGCCCTTCATGTTTATATTTCGGAAATCCTTTTCCTTTCAGTTTTACCTGAGTTCCGGGTTGCGTTTCGGGCTTTACTTTTAGCTTTACCTTTCCCGTAAAAGTGTCGACGGTAATCTCGCCCCCAAGAAGAGCGGTATAAAAATCTACATCTACCGTAGCATACAGATTTTCTTTTTCTCTTTTAAAGTCGGTATTATTTACAATATTAAAGGTGATGTAAAGATCTCCTTTTGGTCCGCCCTGGATGCCGGGGCCTCCATGTCCCTTTATTTTGATTGTTTGCCCGTTTTCTACGCCTGCCGGAATCGTTAAGCGAATATTTTTACCATTCACCGTAAGTGTTTGCTTTTGGCTGGTGTAAATATCTTTTAAGTTTAGCTGAAGTTCGGCGTTGTAATCCTGTCCCTTAAAATGGGGCTGCCTTCCTGTACCCCGGGTTCTGGCCCCGCCGCCGAACATTTGTTCGAAAAAATCTGAAAAAGTATCGTCATCAAAATTTCCTGAATAGCTTTGTTGACCGCCAAAACCACCTCCAAAACCTGCGCCGCTTCGGCCACCAGATTGTTGCTGCTGCCTTCTTGCCTGCTCAAATTGATCGGCATGTTGCCAGTCTTTTCCGTATTGATCGTATTTCTTGCGTTTTTCGGGATCACTTAAAACTTCATTGGCTTCGTTGATCTGCTGAAATTTAGTATGTGCACTTTTGTCGTTGGGATTGAGGTCCGGGTGATATTTTCGTGCAAGTTTGCGGTAAGCTTTCTTTATGTCGGCCTGTGTGGCTGATTTATCCAGCTCCAGAACTTTGTAATAATCTATAAAATCCATAGAGATTTAAGAACTTTAAATTAAATGTGTATGCGATCCTGAAATTACTAAATTGAATTTTTAAAGAGGTTAAGTTTTTCTAAAAGTATTCCTGTGGTTTGAAAAAGAGGAGGAATTAAATGGTTTTTCACCTAACCAACTTAGGCGTGTTTTGCGGAAGATTGATAATCAGAGTCCCACAAATACCAAATTATTTTGAACTGGTTCTAAATTGGCTGGAAAATAGTGGCTAAAGTTTGTGAGTAACTATTTTGAGGTGTATTTTTGCTGTTAAAATTTCACAAAAACATAATAAACCCATGAGTGGATTTCTCAATTCTACAATAGCAAGAAAATTTGCTATGGCGTTATCGGGGCTTTTTCTGGTTCTTTTTTTACTTCAACATTTAATAATTAATTCCCTGTCGGTTTTTGGAGCCGAAACCTTTAATGCGGTGTCCCATTTTATGGGAACCAATTTTTACGTACAGTTCCTGCTGCAGCCAATTTTAATTATTGCCGTGGTTTTTCACTTTATCATGGCTTTTGTGCTGGAATATCGAAATAATCGGGCGCGAAATATAAAATATGTAAAATTTAATCCGAGTGCTAACACAAGCTGGATGTCCAGGAACATGTTGTTTACGGGAATCGTGGTTTTGTTGTTTTTAGCTCTTCACTTTTATGACTTTTGGTTTCCCGAAATCATTCATAAATACTGGGAAGTCAATCCCGATGATCCTGCAAGATATTATCCAGAATTGATTGCAAAATTCCAGAGCCCGATCAGAACAGGGATCTACGTGTTGGCTTTTATTTTTTTAAGCCTACACCTGTTGCACGGATTTTCATCTTCTTTCCAGTCGGTTGGATGGCACAATAAATATTCGAAGGGACTGCGCGGTTTTACTGTGGCCTTTTCGATCATTGTTCCATTAGGGTTTATTTTTATAGCTCTTTTTCACTATTTCAATAACCTTTAATACGTAAGAATTATGGCAGTTTTAGATTCAAAAATACCGGAAGGCCCTATTGAAGAAAAGTGGACCAACCATAAAAATAACATCAATCTGGTAAATCCCGCCAACAAGCGGAACATAGATATAATTGTAGTAGGAACCGGCCTTGCGGGTGGTAGTGCTGCTGCAACTTTGGCAGAACTTGGGTACAATGTAAAGACTTTTTGCTATCAGGATTCTCCGCGCCGTGCACACTCTATTGCGGCACAGGGAGGAATAAACGCTTCAAAAAACTACCAGGGCGATGGCGATTCAGATTACCGTCTGTTTTACGACACCGTTAAAGGTGGCGATTATCGTTCTCGCGAAGCAAACGTTTATCGTTTAGCGCAGGTTTCCGGAAACATTATCGATCAATGTGTGGCTCAGGGAGTTCCTTTTGCCCGCGAATACGGAGGATACTTAGACAATCGTTCTTTTGGTGGGGTTTTAGTTTCCCGTACTTTTTACGCAAAAGGGCAAACCGGACAGCAATTATTGCTTGGAGCCTATTCTGCGATGAACCGACAGATAAATCGAGGTAAAATCCAGTCGTTTAACCGACATGAAATGATGGATCTGGTATTGGTAGGCGGAAAAGCCCGGGGCATAATAGCAAGAAACATGGTAACCGGTGAGATCGAGCGACATTCTGCTCACGCAGTGGTACTTGCTTCGGGAGGTTATGGAAATGTCTTCTATCTTTCCACCAACGCTATGGGAAGCAACGTAATGGCTGCCTGGAGAGCACACCGCCGTGGTGCCTATTTTGCCAATCCCTGTTATACTCAAATTCACCCTACCTGTATTCCTGTAACCGGTGACCATCAGTCCAAACTTACACTGATGTCTGAATCGCTTCGGAACGACGGAAGAATCTGGGTGCCAAAGAAGAAGGAGGATGCTAAAGCAATTCGGGAAGGAAAATTAAAACCTACCGAAATTAAAGAAGAAGATCGCGATTATTATTTGGAACGCAGATATCCAGCTTTTGGTAACCTGGTGCCTCGTGATGTGGCTTCAAGAGCCGCAAAAGAACGTTGCGATGCGGGTTACGGAGTAAACAAAACGGGACAGGCGGTGTATCTTGACTTCAAGAGCGCTATCCAACGCTACGGAAAAGAAAAAGCTTTTACACAGGGACATAAAAATCCTTCAGAAGAAGAAATAAGAACATTAGGAAAAGAAGTGGTGGCCTCGAAATACGGGAACCTTTTTGATATGTATCAGAAGATCGTAGATCAGAATCCGTATGAAACGCCAATGATGATTTATCCTGCCGTGCATTACACGATGGGTGGGCTATGGGTAGATTATAATCTGCAGACCACTATTCCCGGTTGTTATGCTGCCGGTGAAGCGAACTTTTCAGACCACGGCGCCAACCGCTTAGGAGCTTCAGCATTAATGCAGGGGCTGGCTGACGGCTATTTTGTGTTGCCTTATACTATTGGAGATTATCTTTCAAAAGATATTGGAACAGGTAAAATTCCAACGGATTCTTCGGAATTCGATGAAGTAGAAAAAGCGGTAAAAGAGCGTATTGAAAGGCTGATGAATGCCGGCGGTAAAAATTCGGTAGATTCTTATCATAAAAAGCTGGGCCACATCATGTGGAATAAATGTGGAATGGCTCGTAATGCTGAAGGTCTTAGAGAAGCTATGGATGAGATTCGAGCCTTACGCGAAGATTTCTGGAAGAATGTGAAAGTTCCCGGAAGTGCAAACTCTAAAAATGCAGAGCTCGAAAAAGCCGGGCGTGTGGCCGATTTTCTCGAACTGGGAGAATTGTTTGCCAAAGATGCACTCGACCGAAATGAATCTGCGGGGGGACATTTTAGAGAAGAATATCAGACCGAGGACGGGGAAGCCTTACGAGACGATGAAAATTATAAATATGTTGCCGCCTGGGAATACACAGGTGATCCCCGGGAAGAAAAATTGCATAAGGAAGAGTTGGAATTTAACAACATCGAATTAAAAACCAGAAGCTATAAATAGAATTGAGGTTTTAGTGCTGAGAAGTTATCTCATTACTCCATACTCAATACTCAATACTTTTAAAGATGAAGCTTAACTTAAAAATATGGCGCCAGGAAAGCGCTACCGCAAAAGGAAAACTAGTAGATTATCCCATAGACGGAATAGAAGGAGATATGTCCTTTCTGGAAATGCTGGATGTTCTGAATGAACAACTGGTTGCCAAAGGTGAAGATACTATCGAATTTGATCATGACTGCCGCGAAGGAATTTGCGGTTCCTGTTCTCTTCAAATCAACGGCGAACCTCATGGCCCCGAAAAATTGGTAGCCACCTGCCAGTTGCACATGCGTTCTTTTAAAGATGGTGATACCATAGTTATTGAACCTTTTCGGGCTAAAGCCTTTCCGGTAATCAAAGATCTTATTGTGGACCGTAGCTCGTTCGACAGAATTCAGCAGGCGTGGGGTTATGTTTCGGTAAATACTTCCGGAAATACCGTAGATGCTAACACTATTCCTGTTAAAAAGGAAAATGCCGACGATTCTTTCGATGCTGCAACCTGTATAGGCTGTGGTGCTTGTGTGGCGGCGTGTAAAAACGCGAGTGCCATGCTCTTTACTTCTGCAGTGGTTTCAAAATACGCCCTGTTACCCCAGGGAAGAGTGGAAGCTACCGAAAGAGTGCAGGCCATGGTAAGGCAAATGGATGCGGAAGGTTTTGGAAATTGTACCAATACCGGCGCCTGCGAAATAGAATGTCCCAAAGGAATCTCTTTGGAAAATATCGCACGTTTAAACCGCGAATATTTTAAAGCTAAGATCAAAGGATAATTCCTTCCATTTATATAATTGCTCCCGGATTCTTTTTAGGTCCGGGATTTTTTATGGATATTAATTAAAAATTGAAAAATGCCTGATTCCGTTAAGTTTCCTTCAAAGCTCCCTTCAGAAGAAGATAGTATTTTCACCATTATGAGCCGTATGGCGGCGAAACATAAAGCTATTGATCTTTCGCAGGGTTTTCCGAATTTTAGAACAGATGATGTTTTAAAGGACCTGGTATCGCAGGCAATGAAAGCCGGATATAACCAATATGCTCCCATGGGCGGAGTGGTGGAACTTCGGAAAGAAATATCAAAAAAAATTGAGAATTTATATGGCAAAAAATACGATCCTGAATCTGAAATTACGGTCACAAGTGGTGCTACGCAGGCCTTGTACATTGCCATCACGGCTTTTGTGGGAAAAGGAGATGAAGTAATAATTTTTAAACCCGCGTACGACAGCTATGAACCCACGGTTAAACTGAATGGAGGAAAACCTGTTTTGCTTCAGCTAAAAGGGGAAGATTTTAAAATCGATTGGGAAGAATTAGAGAAGTCAATCAACCCTAAAACAAAAATGATCATTATTAATTCTCCTCATAATCCTTCCGGAAAAATGCTTTCCGAAAGCGATATGCTGCGGCTGGAATTGCTGCTGGAAAAAACGGATATTTTGTTGCTGAGCGATGAGGTTTATGAGCATCTGGTTTTTGATGATCGTACACATTACAGTGCCTCAAAATTCCCCGGCCTGGCGAAAAGAGCCATTATATGCGCTTCTTTTGGAAAAACTTTTCATAATACCGGTTGGAAAATAGGCTATTGCGTGGCTCCTGCAGCACTTATGAAAGAGATGCGTAAAATTCATCAGCAAACTGTTTTTTGTGTCAATCATCCTGTACAACAGGCATTCGCCACTTATCTGAAAGAGCCTGAGCATTACTTGCAGTTGGGAAGATTTTATCAGCGAAAACGGGATCTGTTTTTGGATCTAATCAGCGAAAGTAAGTGGAAAGGAAAGGCTTCTGAAGGAACTTATTTCCAGGTGTTGGATTATTCAGAAATAACCAATGAGCATGATGTGGTTTTCGCCCGGCGACTCATAAAAGAATTTGGTTTGGCCAGCATACCGGTTTCGGTTTTTAATATAGATCAAAAGGATAATCACCAACTGCGGTTTTGTTTTGCAAAAACCGATGAGACATTAAAAAAGGCTGCCGAGATTTTAAACCGGTTTTAGGCTTTCCCGATCTTCTTACTTACAAAACTTCGTACCAGTTCTGTGGTTATTCCGAAGAGCAGGTGAGCAAAAAGTTCATTTGCCTGTTGCTTTACCGGAATATTGGTGGGTTTTGCTTCCAGACCTAAAATTGGAAGAGAAGTTTCATGGGTAGAAACCCAGGTAGTAACCCCAAAAATCATCCCGTCTGCCAACCTAAACTTATCTTTATTTCTTTTTCCATAACCATAAGCCGTTCCCAAACTCACTCCAAAAGGAAAATCTACCAGGTGTTCTGCTAAAGCTGCATTCTGAAGACTTATGGGCGTTCCCGTCAATTGCGTTGAGAGCTCATCAACTATTTTTATTTGTGCAGAACGCTGTTCGACCTTGCGAACCGGCAGAAATTTTTCTACCAGGTTTTTTACCGCAGTACCCGCTAATCCGCCAACGAAACCGGAGATAAGCCCGCGGGAGGCATTTGAAGAGATACGCTTTCTTAAAAATCCTTTGTACGCCATGACTGTAAATTATATTTAAAGCTATTTATTCTCTGCAATTCTTACAATCTTTTAACAGCGCTTTAGCAGCAGAACCTTTCATTTTATTAATTTTACTTAACACCGGGACTTCGTTTCCAACAAGGTATAAAATGAAGAAGAGGCGAAGGATTGACATCTCGACTCCGCTCGATGTGACATTCGATCGATATAAAATTTGCAGGTTGAAAAAGGAATTTTCCATCCGCTGGAGGCCAGAAAATTTAATCGGTCAATAATAACAATATAAAGAACTATGGAAAACTTAAAAACAGCAATTATTCAGGCCGATCTTTTTTGGGAAAATGCTGAAGAGAACCGGAGTTTATTTTCAGAAAAAATTGAAGCTCTTCGCGATCAGGTGGATCTTATTGTATTGCCAGAAATGTTTAGTACAGGTTTTTCCATGAATGCCGAACAACTTGCCGAAGCTCCAGATGGTCCTACTTTTACCTGGATGAAAAATATGGCCATTTCTAAAAGGTCTGCCATTACCGGAAGTGTTATAATAGCAGAAAAGGGGCACTTTTATAACAGATTATTTTTTGTTTTTCCAGATGGTAGCTTCAAGAAATACGACAAACGCCACACTTTTACGCTGGCAAAGGAAAATGAAACCTATTCCGCAGGAAAAGAACGCCTGATCGTGGAATATAAAGGCTGGAAAATTTGTCCGCTTATTTGTTACGATTTACGTTTCCCTGTGTGGGCGAGAAATACCGAAGATTACGACCTTTTGCTGTATGTTGCGAATTGGCCGGAAACGCGCATTCATGCCTGGGATATTTTGCTGCAGGCGCGGGCGATAGAAAATATGTGTTACTGTGCAGGAGTAAACAGAACCGGGCCAGACGGAAATAATTATGACTATAACGGGCATTCCAATGTGTATGATTGCCTCGGAAAAGCATTGGGAACCGTAAATGACCCCAATAGTTTTACAAAAATCTTCGAATTGGATAAAGCGGCGATGCTGAAAACACGTGAAAAACTGAAGTTTTTACAGGATCGGGATACTTTTACTTTAAAATAAAAGTTTGATTGATGTCCCAGTTGGAACGAACTTCTAAAGTATCAGGAAAATAAATGATTTGTTCCGGCTTTCGCTTTTTTAAATAATTACCCGTATCCCATTTGCCATTGGAATTGGAATCGTAAATAATCCTTATTAAGTATTTCCCGGGATTTAAATATTCAAAACGCAATTTATTACTGGAAGTTGAATATTTCTCAGATTTCACTTTACTCTTTTCATCTGTCAGCTGTACAATAATAGGATAGCTTTTTACATTCTGAAGAGTGAGAGCTACGTTACCATAATCTGCAAGCGCTTTGGTTTTCAGGCTCTTTTTGATGGTGTCGTTGGTTTTTTCAAAGAAATCGGTTATTGCTCCCGGCAATAGCGTGATGTTATAATTTTCGTTTTCTTTTTTGTTGAATTTTACGTGAAGGGAATTATCGTAAGGCTTTTCTTCCACAGAAAATTCCACCGCCGTAGAATCTTTGTCCAGGATCTTTATAAAATCGGGATTGTATTTAAGAATGGGTGTGTTGGCTTTCAGTACAAAATCTTTGTCAAAATCAATATTTCCTGAGGGTTCTGCAGAAACATTCAAAGAATCCAGTGGTTTATCGGTAATTCGGGTAATCAGCGTATCCTGAATGGCAGGTGTAATTAATTTTAACAATAAACTGTCTTTTTCTATATTCGGTTTGTACCAGATGTACAGACTGTCTTTATCGGGAACTTTTGTGATTCTATAGCTGAAATCTGCTGGTGTTGCTGAAATGGGCACAATAGAAATACTGTCGAGGTCTGGTTTTCCTTTATATCCCAACAGGATTTTTTGTTGTCCTTCCAAACTCGGCCGCTGAGGTTCAAAGGGAAGTTCTTCAGTAAAAAGAGTAATGGTATACGTGCTGTCTGTAGGAATCTGGACAGGGTGATCTATAAACCCGATTTTCTCTTTCCCGGGGTTATACTTGTAATTGTTGTTTTGGTCTTTAAGCGCCACCAGTTGATAGGTTCCTTTTTTTAGGTTCGAAAGCGTAAAAGTGGTGAGGCTATCGAGGGTGCTGGTTATATATCGCGGCTGCTGCTTATAAACCAGGGAATCTGTAAAGGTGGAATCCATCTCGTAGAGCATAACAGAAATATAGGGTTCAGGCTCTTTTAACTGGGCGTCCTTCACCTGGCCGGAAACCGAGAGGGAATCGATATAACTCCCGGTCGAAAAAACGTATTTAAAGAAAGGCAGTGCATTTCCTTCATTGTTATCAACAATACTGTTTCCAAAATTTATGGCGTAAGTGGTATTTTTCTGAAGGGTATCAGAAATGCGGATTCTAACATATTTATTTGGAGTTCCCAACGGCGAAATATCGGGTTTGGGATCCATGGGAGGTGAAATTATGATTTGTTGCTGGGGCTTATCCAGTTTTATGTATTCATTAAAATAAATACGTATTTCTTTTTTGTTAAAGTTGGTGGTAAAATTTTCTGGAGTGGCATTTACGAATTTAGGCGCAATGCTGTCTTTTTTCCCGCCTGTCGGGGTTCCTCTTTTCGCGCATTGCACCAGGAAAAGAGATAAAATTAGCAAAGAAATTCTGAAAAAAAACTTTTTCATCAACCGGAATTTTAAGCAAAGAAACAACTATTTTCGTTTAAACTCAATTCTGCAATTATCTTTCAATTCTTTCTTCTTTTGCTGAAAATGAAAAATTTCTTCAGGAAAAGGAAGCCTAAGAAATCGCAGCGCCAATGTTTTCTAAAAGGTGAAAGATCACTAAGCCACTGCCATACTTGCAATGCTTATTTTTACCCCCGGACTTTTTAAAAGTTCGTTCGCACAGGCCTCCATCGTTGCACCGGTGGTAATTAAGTCGTCTACCAGTAAGATATGTTTGTCTTGTAGGTCTTCTGGATGTCGTAAAACAAAGGTTTCTTCAATATTTCCCCATCGGGCAAGTCGCGCTTTTAAAGTCTGGGTGGTAGAAAAAGATGTTTTTTGGAGGGCAGCAT
The DNA here is from genome assembly GCA_049694135.1 of Gillisia sp. Taxonomy (GTDB): domain Bacteria; phylum Bacteroidota; class Bacteroidia; order Flavobacteriales; family Flavobacteriaceae; genus Gillisia. The sequence continues at coordinate 11,234 of JBAVQO010000264.1, forward strand.
CGTTATAAGGAACCTTCAAAAGCTTGCTTATTTCTCTTCCGAAGCCTTCCACCTGATTAAAGCCGCGAGATTTTAGTTTCTTTTTGTGCAGAGGTACGGGAATAACCACATCGATATTCTTGAAAAAAGGCGATTTGGTAAGTTCTTCTCCCATCCATTTTCCCAGATAAGTACTTATTTCCCTGCGCCCCCTGTATTTAAGCTGATGAATGAGTTTTTGAACACTGCTTTTTTTATGGAATTGCAACAGGGACGTAGCATTTTCTATAGGAAAGCGGCCATAAAATACTTTTTTCACCGGATTCTCGTTATGAAAATGAAAATTGGTAAGCGGAAGATCATGAAGGCAGGTTGTACAAATAACCTCTTCATTTTTAAGTAGCACGTTATCACAAATTTCGCATATATTTGGGTATAGTAAATTAATTAAATCTTTATACATTAGTTAAGGAATTGCAATTTCTATACTTAAACCAATAAATTTACAACTAAATCAACTAAAATGATGACCGAAAAGAAAAGTAATAATGCCCTAAAGATTTTAACCGGAATTTTGGCTGTAGCCCTTATTGCTCTCGGAATTTATACGGTAAAGTTTTACAACGAGGAAAAAGAAAACAAGGCAATTCTTACCAAAGAAAAATCTGTTATTGAAGATGAATTGAATGATTTAATCGTGAAATACGACGAAGCGATCAAAAATAATGATGTCATGGATCAAAACCTGGTAGATGCCAGGAAACGTATAGCCGTATTGCTGGATTCGGTAAAAGATGCAGAGGCAAATCTTGTGCTTATCTCACGGTACCGCAGGGAAATAGGGGCCTTAAAAAATGAAAAGGAACGTTTGTTCAGAGTGGTGGATAGTTTAAGCAATCAAAACAAGCTTTTAACCTCTACCATAGACAGTACCAATACCGTGCTGGCCGAAAGAACAAGAGTTTCAGATTCTCTTCAGGTCACCAATCAGAGCCTTTCCACAAAAGTAGACAGAGCATCACAATTAAAGATTACCTCCTTAAAAGGTGATGGTGTAATTGTTCGGAATAACGGGAAACTTGTTCCCAACGATAAAATTAGAAGAATTGATCAAATCCGTACCTGTTTCACCATTACAGCCAACGATCTTGCCAGCGCCGGCGAAAAGCAATTATATGTGCAGGTGTACACTCCTAAAAATGAATTAGTAGGAGATCAGATTGTAGTAAATCATGAAGGAGGAACTATGGTCTACAGCGCATCTTCAAAAGTGTACTACGAAAATGAAGAGTTGGATGTGTGTATTCTTTCCAACATTAAAAAGGAAAAATTGATGGAAGGCACCTACAAAGTGTATGTGTATTCCGGCCCAAAATTAATTGGCACCTCTTCCTTTAATTTACGATAGCCAAATCCTAAAAAAATAGACAGCCGCCTTGACCATTATCAGGGCGGTTTTTTTATTTTTGCCCTATGGCAAAACAAGAAGACGTTTTTAAAAATGTAATTTCCCATGCCAAAGAGTATGGGTATATTTTCGCATCGAGTGAAATTTATGACGGGTTAAGTGCCGTTTACGATTACGGACAGAATGGGGCTGAACTCAAGAGAAACATTCGCGAGTACTGGTGGAAAAGTATGGTGCAGTTGCACCAGAACATCGTGGGGATAGATGCTGCAATTCTTATGCATCCTAAAACCTGGAAAGCCTCGGGCCACGTGGACGCATTTAACGATCCTCTTATAGACAATAAAGATTCCAAAAAACGTTATCGGGCAGATGTGTTGGTAGAAGATCATGCCGAAAAGCTTCTTCAGAAAGCACAAAAGGAAATCGATAAAGCAAAGAAAAGGTTTGGAGAATCTTTCGATGAAGAACAATTTGTTAGCACAAACCCACGGGTAATAAGATATCTTTCACAACGAAAAGAAATTCTTGAACGGCTCGGAAAATCTTTAACTAATGAAGATTTGCAGGATGTAAAGGCGCTAATTGAAGAACTTGAAATTGCCGATCCTGAAACGGGGTCCCGAAACTGGACCGAAGTGAGACAGTTTAACCTCATGTTCGGGACCAAAATGGGTGCTTCGGCAGATTCTTCTTCAGATTTGTATTTAAGGCCGGAAACAGCACAGGGGATTTTTGTTAATTTTTCGAATGTTCAGAAAACCGGGAGAATGAAAATTCCTTTCGGAATTGCCCAAACCGGAAAAGCCTTCAGAAATGAGATCGTTGCCCGGCAGTTCATCTTCAGAATGCGGGAGTTCGAACAGATGGAAATGCAGTTTTTTGTCCGCCCGGGAGAAGAACTCAAGTGGTACGAGCATTGGAAACAGGAACGTTTAAAATGGCATTTTTCGTTAAATTTAGGCGAAGAGAATTATCGTTTCCACGATCACGAAAAACTGGCCCACTACGCAAATGCTGCTGCCGATATAGAATTCAATTTCCCCTTTGGGTTTAAGGAGCTCGAAGGAATTCATTCCCGTACAGATTTTGATCTGAAAGCCCACGAAGAATTTTCAGGTAAGAAACTGCGCTTTTTTGACCCTGAACTCAATGAAAATTATGTGCCTTACGTGGTTGAGACTTCCATTGGTCTGGACCGTATGTTCCTCGCTGTTCTTTCATCTTCTTTACAGGAAGAAACCCTCGAAGATGGTTCAAGCAGAACTGTTTTGAAGTTACCCGCCGTTCTGGCACCTACAAAAGCGGCTATCTTACCACTGGTTAAAAAAGATGGCCTTCCGGAATTGGCACAGGAAATAGT
>JBAVQO010000265.1:0-3573 GCA_049694135.1 Gillisia sp.
CAGAATTCTATAACATTATTGCTGCCTGTAATATGCATTCCATTATCGCCGGCATTATACACGTCGATTCCTTTGAAGTGCCAGAAATTTGCTTTTAGTTCGATACCTCTGTTTGATGAGTTTTCAGTCATTGAAGAAAAATCGAATTTAGGGCGGCTGTCATCGCCGGGATATGCGAGCAGCGAGATGGTATTACCTTCACTACCGCTAGTTTTTATTTCTATAGTAGAATCAAAGGTATAATTGCCACCGTGAACATAAATATTTTCGCCGGGAACAGCTGCCGCCAGTGCGTCTAAAATTTCCTGAGAAGAGCTCACCACTTTTCCTACGATCGAAGAAGTGTTTTCTCCGGTTTTAAAGGTATAAGTGGTACTAATGGCCGTGTTATTGCCATCGCTGGTCTCAACATGCCAATAGTAAACTTTGTTAGGCACCACATCTATTTTTTTGATAGTATCGGTTAAAGCTTTCCAATCTTGTGGCGGTTCCTGGTTTCCATCAATAGTATCGGCAAAAACGGTGAAGGTAACAGGATCTCCATCGCTATCTTTTAAGTCGCCTTCCCATTTCAGGGTCACTTTGCCATCTACAGGCGAAACCTGAGCTCCGGAAGCAGGTGACTTTAAAGTGGCAGGAAAAGGAGCATTATTAGCGCCGGCTTCCCCAGCCACATAAAATTTAAAAGCATCTGAAGTGGTTGTTTCTTCACCCGAGTTTTTGGAAATCACTTTCCAGGAATAAGGGAAACCACGTTCCAGCCTTACCGAAATGGATGTTTTGGTAAGATTAGGCCGTTGTGTAACTTCCTGGTTTACCAGATTGGTAATTACAAGATCGTATTTATCGGCATTGGTAGCTTCATCCCATTGAAATTGCACCTCGGCCATATTGGCAACAACATCTCCCACTTCACACTCGGTGTTATCTTTTGGAAGTACCAAATTTGCTACTCCGGGAACCTGATTTTCAGTTGCCACAGGCTCATCTTTAGAACATGATGCTCCTAAAACGCTCACTATCAAAACCAGAAGTAGTTTTGAATACGATATATTTATAAGTTTTTTCATGATTTAATCAGTTTTATCGATTTGTTTACCGTAGCCGACTTCAGAACTAAGAGATACACTCCGTCACTGTAATTTGTAAGGTCAAGATCAATTATCCTGTCCTCCGGAATATCCATTTCTTTGGTCATGTATTCCTTCCCGTTAAGATCGTTGAGGGAAATTTTAATATGAGTGTCTTCTCCATTAATATAGAGCTTAACATTCCCGCGGGTCGGATTGGGATATAGAACCACTTTTTCTGAAATTAAGACCTCTTTATAAACGGTACCCTGACAGTCATAATCTGTGGAAATAGCGAACTTATTTCTACCCGTTTCCAGGTTCACAGTTATCTGAGAATCGCTGGTAGTAGCAACCTTACCATTATGGCTGATTTTATAGGTATTTGAGCCGGAAAGTTTAAAGGTCACGGTTTCATCTCCGTAATTCACAGAAGAATAGGCTTCTAAAGGCGACGGCCCCAGAACAGTAACATTAAAACATTGCTTATAACTGGCCCGCCCATCTACTGTAATACAAACATCATAAGTACCCGCAGCAAGATTTTCAATATCTGCTGAAAAATTATTTGAGGAAGATAAGGTAGCATTCCCATCGCCAGCCCCGGTAACTGTTACATTATAAGTATAACTGGTATCTGTAGCAGTAATGCTTATATAACCGTCATTATTACCATTACAACTCACGTCGTGAACCGTTAGAGTATAATTATCGGCAGCCAGGTTAAAAACCTCGCAACCAAAAACATCTACTGTAGCTCCTTCAGGAGAATTAGGACAGCTATCATCGCTGTCTACCAATCCATCGCCATCGCTGTCGTCGCAAACATCACCTATTCCATCGCCATCCATATCTGCCTGGTCGGGATTAGGAGTACTTGGGCAATTATCGTTCACGTCAAGAATGCCATCATGATCTGTATCGTCATCAGCTTCAAGAGCAGGGAAAGGATCCCAGCCGTCATTTCCTTTGGTGAAATTAAAAGTGGTGATTTCTGTACCATCATTAAGCACTGGTGTATCGAGAACCGTAGACCAGGAAACACGATCGGCGGAATGATCAACACCCGAAGCTTCAATGGTTCCATATTCATACATTTTACTCGATTCGCCTCCTAAAGTATTCTTCCAACCTTCAGGATCTATGAGGGATTTTCCTTCAAAACCAGGATATGATGAAGTATCGATATTTGTTTTATAAAAGACAACTTCACTCGTATTTGCCTGCCAAGGGCGACCGAAATACCCGGGTTTAGCTCCCTGGGTAGAGGCAGTATTTACTCCGGGTTCTGTGGAAATAACATTGGTTTCATACATTAAAAACCCTCTTCCGGAACTTTGTTGCGCAGCCGTGAGGTATGCAGCATCTCCGCTTACATCACTTGTATTCATTACCAAATCTGATTTGTAAAAGACTGCCGTCATTCCTCCAAAAATGTAATCTACAGCGCCCATCATGGCTCCTTTGTAAATAGCCACTCTGGTATCTGATCCTCCATAAAATGAATCCTGTCTTCCTACAATTCGGCATTTGTAAAGCAGTACTTTGTCTGAACCCTGGGCAATTCCTATAGCAGCGGCACGCTCTACATAACTTCGATTTTGAACACTTGTATTACCATAATCGGTGGGGCGTTCTCCACGGTTTCCGCTTACCATTTCCACCACATCCTGCGATTCTTTCTTAGAAATGTACTGATTAAAGGAATTTTCAATAATCAAATTTTTCGCAGTAAAGCCGTTGGCTGCAACCACAAGGGTAGCATCCCAATAAGAACCATTGGTGGTACCCGATACATTACTGTAGGGCTGATTTCCATTGGCTTTATTTACTTGCAGGACATCTTTATTCCATTTGTTATCGGTTCCCTGGCTGTAATAATTGTAGCCATATCCATAATACGAGGTAATTCGAACCGCATTAGCCGCAATATCCACACCTTTATTTGTGAGCTCGATACTTGGAATAGATGCCGCGTTTTCTAACGTAACGTTATTCTGATTAATCACCAGCATTTCCTCATAATTTCCGGGATCTATAAGCACTGTTACCCGCTCATCGTTAGGTCTGTCCATTCGGGAAATTGCATCCAGCGCACCATTTATAGTCTGATATTGTTTGTCGGTACCCACTGTAATTTCTGAAGAATAAGGCACTACATCAATTACTTCAATATTTGTGATATAACTGGTAGCGTTAAAAGTAATAACTGCAGTTCCTGCGGAAGTACCCGGATAAACATAGGTAACGTTTTCCAGTTTAGAAGTGCTTCCGCTGTTAGTGGTAATTGCATCGCCTCCATCTATACTGAAATCGGCAGCGTAATAATAAGTAATCACCATTTTTTGACCGGGTTGCATTGGCACGGCAATTGTTCCGCCGCTACCTCCAACCAAATGGCCTTTAGCCTTTTCGTTTTTGATATCACCAGTAAAGGCAAGCCCTTTATAAAATTCTGAACTTGTGGTAATATCTGCATCATCGAAACTCCAGTTTTTAACAG
>JBAVQO010000266.1:0-9782 GCA_049694135.1 Gillisia sp.
GCCCAAGACCGGTTCCCCCGTATTTTTTTTCTATTTGCTGATGTTCCTGTGAAAATTCTTCAAAAATCTCTTCCTGTTTCTCTTCAGAAATTCCTATTCCCGAATCTTTGATGGAAATTTTCATCAGGTAACTGTTTTCTATCTGCTTTTCCAGATGGATGGAAGCTGTGATTTCTCCTTCTTCGGTGAATTTATAGGCATTGGAAATGAGATTGGAAAGCAGCTGCTTTATTCTAAAAGGATCGCTCAGGACCTGGCAATCGGTGTCTTCGGCGGCATAAATTTGCACCTTTAATTTCTTATGTTCGTTCTCGGGAATGGTATTATAAACAGCCTCTTCTAAAAGCTTTTTGGGATTAAACGGCAACTTTTCTATCAGCATTTTTCCTGCGTCGAGTTTAGAAAGATCTAAAAGATCGTTCACCAGATGCAGAATAAATTCTGAAGATTTTTTGATGTATCCCAGATAATGTTGTTGCTTGTCGCTGAGATTCGATTTTTCCATGAGTTCCGAATATCCCATGACCGTGTTCAGCGGGCTTCGTAAATCGTGCGTTATGGCAGCTATAAACTGTTCCCGCCGTTTCATAAGCGATTCTGTGAATGCCTTGGCCTTTTCCATCTCCATGCGATATCGCTGACTCCGGCTAATATCCTGAGTGATAAGCAATAGAAAAACCAGAATGATCAAAACACTTGCTATTCCTATAATGATGATAATCCTGGAGATACGGGTGAGCAAAACGCGAAAATTCTGAGCCTTTTGAAGGGTGGTTTGCCTTTCTTCGCGCTCTACGGAATTCAACAATTTGCGAAGCTGTTCATTAAGTACCATATCATTGTCCAGCAACTCGTTTTCTTTTTTATTGATGATGTTTCGGAATTGCTGATTTTCGGTTTCCAATTCGGAAAGCACCTTTTTCACCGACTTTACCAGAGAATCTGCAGAAATACCGGTTTTTTCTTCATTTTGGTTTTGTGAATACTCCAGAAGCTTAATTAGCGCCCTTCGCTGATATGGTTTCAAATTCAGAAAACGATTTTCATAATCGGGTTGATTAAAAGACTTATCAACTTTTTCGAGTTCCTTTATTACTTCCCTGTAATAACTTGTATTTCGGTCGCGGGAACGGAGCTGCAATAAATCCTGCAGGTTTTCACCTTTTTTGGACAGCAGTGTGGAAATACTATCCAGTTCCTGTTTCATTAAAGGATCGGCATAGGTGCTTTTTAACGAGGAAATGCTGTTTTGAATGGTGCTTATCTGCCGGGAATATTGATGCAAATAAGTGCTATCCTCAGATTGAATAAACCGCCTGCCGGTACTCTCGGTTTCATACAGTTCGGTGGCAATTTCGCTTACCAGAACCAACTGCCTGTTGTTAAGGTCGTTGTTTTTGGTAAGTTCAGAAAATTTAAGAACCTGTGTATAGGTAAACCATACTGCAATACCTGCCAGGGCAGCTATAGAAAGATACCCCAGCACCACCTTAAAGGTTATGGAACGTTTCGCGTTTTTCATGAACAAGAATTACCGCTAAAATTACACCAATTTCTTCTAAATTATTTTTGAACAGGCGGGCAATGTAAAAAAGAATAGTACCTTTGTAAAACATCTCAAAGGGGTGTTTCGGAATTTGTTTCGGGACTGAGATTATACCCAATGAACCTGGGCAGGTAATGCTGCCAAGGGAATGCGTACAAAACGCAGCGTATTGATCCCTGTTTAAATCTCAAGATTTACAGGATTTTTTTATGCGATTTTATCAATTCTTTTAATCAGGAATAATTGCCCCTTTTATTCGTAAAAAATTTACGAATGAAATTTTTATTGACCATACTTGCCTTATTTTCAGCTGGTTTGCTGTTCGCGCAGCAAGAACCACAGAACGACAGCTTACGAAAACCCGCAGAACAATTGGGAGAAGTCTTAGTGAAGGCTGTACGAGTTGATGCCGACTCGCCGGTTACCCATTCTAATCTGGATAAAAGCGACATCGAAAAACGCAACTTGGGACAGGATATTCCGTTTCTTTTAAATTATCTGCCGTCTGTCGTAACCACCTCAGATGCCGGCGCCGGTGTGGGTTACACCTACATCAGGGTACGCGGCAGCGATGCCTCTCGTGTAAATGTTACCCTAAACGGGATTCCGTATAACGATGCCGAAAGCCAGGGGAGTTATTGGGTAGATTTGCCCGATTTCGCCTCTTCTACGCAGAATCTTCAACTTCAGCGGGGAGTGGGAACTTCCACAAACGGTTCCGGAGCTTTTGGCGCGAGTTTAAATTTGCTTACCGATGCGGTTTCTGAAAAACCTTACGGAGAAATTTCAAATTCCTATGGTTCTTTCAATACCTGGAAACACAATGTAAAATTCAGCACCGGTTTGCTTCAAAATAAAATAGAAGTGGCGGGAAGATTATCATTTCTGAAGTCGGACGGCTATATTGACAGAGCTTCTTCAAAATTGAAATCCTATTTTTTACAGGCTTCTTATGTAGATAATAATACCCTTATTAAAGCATTAACTTTCGGGGGCGATGAAACCACTTATCAGGCCTGGTATGGTGTAGACCAGCAAACACTTGAAACCGACCGCACTTTTAATCCCGCCGGAATGTATACCGACGAGAATGGCAATATCAGGTTTTATGATAATGAAACCGATAACTATAAACAGGACCATTTCCAGGTGTTCTGGAACCAGCGATATAATAATTACTGGTCTACCAATCTGGCCCTGAATTATACGCATGGCCGCGGATATTATGAAGAATATGAAGAAGATCAGGATTTTTCGACCTATGGTTTTGAACCCTTAAATGTTGGAGGTGAAACTATAAATTCTACAGATCTGGTGCGAAGAAAATGGCTGGACAATAATTTTTATGCTGTAAACGCAACTCTGAATTATAAAAAAGAAAACCTGGAAATTAACTCCGGGATATTTCTTAGCAATTACCTGGGAGATCACTTCGGAAAAGTGATCTGGGCGCGGTATGCTTCTCATTCAGAACCCGCAGAAAATTATTATTTCAGCGATGCCACCAAAAATGAATTTACGGTCTTTTCTAAAGCCACCTATCGGTTAACCGATAAATTGCAGGCCTTTGTAGATCTTCAGGGACGATTTCTTCATTATAAAACCAACGGAATCACTTCAGATGTTGAACCTATCGATGTGAATGCCCGCTTCAATTTCTTTAATCCTAAAGCCGGGATCAGCTACCAGATAAATGATCTTCACGAATTGTACGGGTATTTCGGGCGCGCAAGCCGGGAACCCTCAAGAGATGATTTTGAACAGGGAATAAATACTCCTGAAAAATTGAATGATTATGAGTTTGGTTACAGGTATCACAGTGACAAAGTGAAGATAAATTCCAATGTTTATTATATGGATTACCGCAACCAGCTGGTGCTGTCTGGAGAATTAAACAATGTGGGCACGCCTTTAAGAACTACCAGCGGGTCGAGTTGCAGGCTGGGACTGGAAATAGATGCCGATATTCAACTGGCCCAAAAATGGAAGATTATGCCCAATCTTGCCCTGAGCTCCAATAAGAACAGAAATTTTATTGCTCCCATAAACGGAGAACTGGTAGAATTAGGGACCACGAATATTTCTTTTTCTCCCGAAATAATAGCCTCGGATATGTTGGTATATAAGCCCTGGAATAGTTTTCAGGTCGGGCTGCTCTCCAAACTTGTGGGAAAACAATATATGGGGAACATCGATAATGAAACTTCGATCCTTGACAGTTTTTTTGTGAACAATCTGAATTTCTATTATCAGATAAATTCTGTTCCGCTGTTTAAACAGGTGGTAGTAAATGCCCTTATAAATAACATTTTTGATGTAAAGTATGCCTCAAACGGGTATTTCTATACGTATGATGATGATTATTCCAATCCGGGAACGGTTACAACCATTGAAGGAGCAGGATATTATCCGCAGGCAGGAATAAACTTTCTGGCCGGCGTCACATTGAAGTTTTGATGGATAAATTTCTTATTGCGACTTTATAATACTCAAATAAGTCAACCTTAATTGGAGATGAGCAGGTAATTTCCATTTTTAACCACGCGGTAAGGTTTTAAAGCGTATTGGCCCGTGCCCGAGGTTAATTCTCCGGTCAAAATATTGTACTGGTTTCCATCGTCGCAATGGCAGGTCGCTATTACCCCGTTTACGGTTAACCTGGAACAATCCTGTAGTTGGTGATTAGGATCGCTGAGTTCAAAAGCAGTGTATTGCGAATTATTGATATTATAGACCACAACCCCCTTTATTCCGTAGTTGTACGTTACATAAGAATTTCCTGGAAAGTTAAGGTTATTGTATTCCGGCAGGTTTAAATCCAGTTGCAGGTTAAAACTAACCTTGGGGAGATATGGATTATTGTTTCTTAAGCTGTTATCTTTAGAACAGGAAAAGCAGCATAAGGCCAGGAATAAATAGAGAAGGTTTTTGTTCATTTGGAGGTATTTTCGCAGAAACAATTTTATTGCTTTCAACTTTTAAATTTATTATATTTGTTTAGATAAATCCCGGCACATAAGGGATTTTTTGTATTTATTGGGGCAAATAAATTAAAAATGTTCATTATTCCTTAAAAATGTCGTTTGGAATCCGGTTGCTTGAGGATTTCAAAAAAACTAAAATCATTTAAAATATTTCTTGAGCATAAGGAGTCATTCTTCTTAAGCTCTTTTTGTAAAACGAAAAGATCATGAGCAAAGTATCATATTATACCGCGGAAGGACTAAAAAAGCTGAAAGATGAGCTTAACAGGCTTAGAGATGTGGAAAGACCGAAGGCTTCGCAAGCTATTGCAGATGCGCGCGATAAAGGAGATTTAAGCGAAAATGCAGAGTATGATGCAGCTAAGGAAGCACAGGGCCTGCTGGAAATGCGCATCTCTAAAATGGAAGAAGTAGTGGCGAATGCCCGGGTGATAGATGAGTCGCAACTGGACACCTCCAAAGCTCTTGTACATTCCATGGTGAAAATTAAAAACAACACCAATGGAAAAGAAATGACCTATAAACTGGTAGCCCAAAGCGAAGCCGATCTTAAATCAGGAAAAATTTCTGTGGATTCTCCCATAGGCAAAGGTTTGCTTGGTAAAAAGGAGGGGGAAGTGGCAGAAATTAATGTTCCCAACGGGACCTTAAAATTCGAAATTCTAAAAATCTGGAGAGAATAAAATCTTTTTCAGCATAATTTAAACAGCATGTCTACAATTTTTTCTAAAATAATAAACGGTGAAATTCCTTCTTATAAAGTAGCGGAAACTGACGATTTTCTGGCTTTTCTGGATATTAATCCCAATGCTAAGGGCCACACCTTGTGTATCCCCAAGAAAGAAGTGAATAAAATTTTCGATCTCGACAAAGACACCTATGCAGGCCTCATGGAGTTTTCCAGAAAAGTGGCCATTGCCCTTGAAAGAACGGTTCCTTGTAAAAGAGTGGGAATGGCCGTGATTGGGCTGGAAGTGCCACATGTGCATGTTCATCTAATTCCGCTCAATAAAATGAGCGATATGGATTTTAGCAATAAAATGTCTTTTTCTTCTGAAGAATTGTCTCAAACCGCCGAAAGTATAAAAGCCAATCTTTGATAGTGGATTTCTCCGACTTTAAAATAAGCGTCGAATTGCGTATAGACTGGAGCGATCTGGATATGTACAAACACGTGAACAATCTGATGTTTATGAAGTTTATGCAAACCGGAAGAGTCGAATTTTGGGAGAGAACCGGACTTGCAGAAACTTATGAAAGAACCAATCGCGGACCGATGCTGGTTTCTTCGCATTGCGACTTCAGAAAATCGCTTTATTATCCCGGAAAGGCCATTGTAAAGACAAAGCTCGGTTATCTTAAAAATAGCAGTTTTAGCGTGGAACACGTTATTCTGAATGAAAAGGGAGAGCTTTGTGCAGAAGGACGCGATGTGGCTGTTTGCTTCGATTTCAATAAAAATGAGACCTATAGAATTCCCGATGAAAGACGGGAAATCATGAAAAAATTCTAATGTTTTTTAAGGGCGATTTGAAAGGTTGTTCCTTTGTTTGCTTCGCTGTGATAGACTTTTATTCTTCCTTTGTGATATTCTTCAATAATTCTTTTTGCCAGAGATAGTCCAAGACCCCAGCCGCGCTTTTTCGAAGTGTACCCCGGCTCAAAAATGAGTTTGAACTTACTTTTAGGAATTCCTTTTCCAGAATCTTTTATATAAACAAAAACCCAGGAAGTATTTTGCTTGATATCGATCTTAAGTTTTCCTTTTCCGCGCATGGCGTCGATAGCATTTTTTACCAGGTTTTCGATCGTCCAGCTGTATAATGATGCATTCAAATTAACAAAAATAGGGTTTCGGGGAGTAGAGATCTCGAAATCAATGAGGTTGGAGCTACGGGATTTTAAATACGTAAAACTCTCGATGGTAGCTTCAATAATTTCGGTTTGTTTCAGAATTGGCGCAGAACCAATTTTTGAAAAACGTTCGGTAATGGTGCGTAACCGGTCTACATCCTTTTCTATTTCAGAAATATACTCGTCGTTCACATTTTCGGCTTTCAGAATTTCGGTCCAGCCAATAAGCGAAGAAAGCGGTGTTCCAATCTGGTGTGCCGTTTCCTTGGCCATTCCCGCCCAGAGTTTGTTCTGTTCGCTGGTTTTTGTAGTGGTGTAAAAGAAATAAATCACCCCGATAAATAGGAAAATAATCAGGATAAGCGCAATGGGGTAATATTTGATCTTGGTGAGCAGCGGCGAATCTCCGTAATATATTTTATGGATTCTGTTCTTTCCCAGGACCATTTCAATAGGCTTGTTCTGATCTTTCAGTCCTACGATATATTCCGAAAGCCGGAGAGAATCTGTTTTTATTTCCGGCGGAATATTTTGCACATCTCTTACCTTTCCGTTCTCATCGACCCAGACGGTAGGAATAGAAGTATTTTTGTTTAAAATGGGAAGGGTCAGGGAAATATCTGTATTTTCATCGGCCTTGTCTAAAAATGCCTGAGCGGCTGTCCAGATTTCCATTTTATCGCGCTCATCCTGCTTTAAGCGTTCAAAAAATATCGAAGTATTCCAAAGAATAAGGCCAACGATTAAGAGAGAAGAAATAATAATGAACCAACGGGCAAGGTTTCGTTCGTCAGAAAAATTCATTAAAAATGGTTTATCTACTGGATTTAAAGATAACCGATTTCTGCAAATATTATTGTAGAAAAGAGGTTTTTCATTGCTGCAGGTATTCGTTACCTTTGGAAAAAATTGTCAGGATGCTCAGTATTGATCCAAAAGAAGTTAGCACCGGAAAATGTCACCAATATTTGCTTGGCGCAGTAGGGCCTCGCCCCATCGCTTTTGCCAGCACTCTGGATGCCAAAGGCCGACCCAATTTGTCGCCCTTCAGCTTTTTTAATGTTTTTAGCGCCAATCCGCCTATTCTGGTCTTTTCTCCCGCTCGTCGCGGAAGAGATAACACGGTAAAACATACCTATTTAAACGTGAAGGCAACCGGAGAAGTGGTAATAAATATTGTGAACTTTGATATGGTACAGCAGATGTCGCTTTCCAGTACCGAATATCCCGAAGGCGTAAACGAATTTACCAAGTCCGGATTTACAATGTTGGAGTCAGAAAGGGTAAAACCATTTCGGGTGGCAGAGTCACCGGCTCAGTTTGAATGTAAGGTTTTGGAAGTTGTAGAGTTGGGAAGCGAGGGAGGTGCAGGTAACCTGGTGATCTGCGAAGTGCTAAAAATGCATTTTGATGAGAATATTTTGGGAGAAGATGGTTATATTGATCAGCATAAAATAGATCAGGTAGCAAGAATGGGCGGCAACTGGTATACCAGAGCTAATATGGGAATGTTTGAAGTTCCCAAGCCTCTTTCAAAACTGGGAATTGGAGTAGACCAGATTCCTTCAGAAATAAAAAACAGTAAAGTATTAACCGGCAACGATCTGGGAAAATTGGGAAATGTAGAGATGCTGCCCACAGAGGCGGAGATCAAAGCTTTCCTGATGGAAAATGAACAGGCCGCACAAATTGTAAAAACCGGGGATACAGAAAAGCGACATTTACAGGCGCAGTTATTTTTAGAAAAAAATGAGCCTTTAAAGGCATGGAAAATATTATTAGCAAAAACAATTTAGAAAAATGGAAGTACAAGGTAAAATTAAAATGATAGGTGAAACCCAAACCTTTGGCAGCAACGGTTTCAGGAAGAGAGAAGTGGTAGTGACAACAGAAGAGCAATACCCACAACATATCATGGTGGAATTTGTTCAGGATAAAACCGATTTGTTAAACAATTTCCAGGTGGGCCAGCCTGTAAAGATAGGAGTGAATTTGCGCGGCAGGGAATGGGTGAATCCGCAGGGAGAAACCAAATATTTTAACTCCATCCAGGGATGGAGAATAGAAAGTTTACAGTCGCAGGCACAGGGTGGCCAGGTGCCGCCACCAAGTGCAGATCAATTCGAACCTGCCGATGATTTGAATGATGAAGATTACGACGATCTTCCGTTCTAAACCATCAAAAGAAGTAATTGAAAGAAAGCTTAGCAAGTTTACGTGCTGAGCTTTTTTTATTTTAGCCTGTATGAAATCTTCTGAAGACAAAATTTATTTTCCTCCTGTAGAAATGACCACAGAGGAAGGTTTACTGGCCATAGGTGGAGATCTTTCTCCCGAAAGGCTCATTTTTGCCTATACCCACGGAATTTTTCCGTGGTACGATGCTTCCCAGCCCATTTTATGGTGGTGCCCCGATCCCAGGATGGTGCTTTTTCCGGAAAAACTTCATATTTCAAAAACCATGAAAAAATCCCTTCAGAAGAAAGAATTCAAGGTGACTTTCAATAAAGATTTTCCTGCAGTGATTAAAAATTGTGCGCAGATAAAAAGAGAAGACCAGCACGGAACCTGGATTACTTCAGCAATGGAAGACGCTTATCAGAAATTATTTGAAATGCGAATCGCTCAATCTGTTGAGGTCTATAAAAATGAAGAATTGGTAGGAGGCTTGTACGGAATTTACCTGAAAGAGAAAGGGGTTTTCTGCGGCGAAAGCATGTTCAGCAAAAAAAGCAATGCCTCTAAATACGGATTTATAAAACTCGTTGAAAAATTGAAATCTGAAGGTGTAAACCTAATCGATTGCCAGGTGTATACCCAACATCTTGAAAGTTTGGGAGCCGAAGAAATTCCCAGAAGCAAATTTCTGCAATTCCTGAAATAGTTGTAAAACATATCTGATTTTTACATACTTTCATCTGCTTAAATTTTATGATATGAAGGTTCGAAATTCCTTTGTTTTGACGTTAATATGGATTTTAACTTCTTGTTCCTCACAGGATCAGGATTCCTTGCCGGATATTCCAAATATAAAAATTGAAATTTTGTATTTTAAAAACGAGGTGGATACCGTCGCAAAAACCGTTTTACTGGAATATAAAATACGCTACACAAATTTGTCCAATTTTGATGTAAAAGGATATCCTCAAATCTATTTAAGAAATCTAAAAGATCCGGAGGTGACCTATACCGGAGATTATTTAGAAGGCGAAACTCTCTGCCATTCTTTGGCTTCAAAAAATTATTGTGAGACTAATTTTTCAGATAAAAAACCTTACAATGCCTACTCGACAGATCCCGATGGTCCTGGCGCAATAGAGATAGCGAAAGTGGAATATATTATTACAAAATAAAGGTAAAGTTAGGCTTGGTTAAAGCTTTTGCACTTCCTTATACCT
>JBAVQO010000267.1:0-3945 GCA_049694135.1 Gillisia sp.
TGGCCCGCACTGTTGTCGTCTGGATTGTTTTCGTTGCTTGATAAATTAAGTGAAGTAGATAAACCACCTACTACGAAAGGGCGAAGATTGTTGAGTCTGTCAGCTGAAAATTTAAGAAGAAGGGGAACATGAACATAGGTAGAATTTATGTCCCGAATGGTATTTTGATCGGCCTTGAACAGTTGAAGGGTTCGCCGGTTAAAACTAACTCCCGGCTCCAGGCGAAGATCGAAATTTTTAGATAATTTTAAATCGCCAACGAGGCCGACGTTAAAGCCTATAGTAGGATATATGTTAAAATCTTTGCCAGTGGAAGGATTGGGATTGTAATCTTTATATTTAAATTTAAAGTCATACGTGTTAAATCCTAAAAAATACCCATAAGACCATCTTTTATTGTCAATGTTGGAATTGTTTATAATAGGATCTTTCGAAAAAAACTGTGCGTTTCCCGAAAAACAATATAACATAAGGCCTATAACAGCAAGGTATTTTTTCATAAAATTACTTTGAGGCAGTATAAATGGTTGCTACGCCAAAAGTTTGGGGATTATCCTGTACATCTATAAACCCTATTTTTGTCAAAATATTGTTGAACTTTTTTCCATAAGGAAAAGCAGCAGCACTTTTACTTAAATAAGAATAAGCTTCCTTATCTTTTGAAAAAATTTTGCCGATTAAAGGTAAAAGAGCGTTTGAATACAGTTTATATCCCTGTTTGAAAGGAAATTTAACTGGAACCGAAGTTTCTAATATCACCAGTATACCTCCTGGTTTTAAAACACGATAAATTTCTGCAAGGCCCTTTTCTAAATTTTCAAAATTTCTGACTCCAAAAGCTACAGTTATGGCATCGAAAGAATCTTTTTCAAAAGGAAGATTTTCAGAATCTGCCTGCACCATTTTTATTTTATCGGAAAGGTTTTTTGCAGCGATTTTCTTTCTTCCCACCGCCAGCATTCCTTCTGAAATATCCAGACCTATAATTTCTTTAGCATTGGTTTGTGCTATACTTATAGCTAAATCGCCCGTGCCTGTCGCTATGTCAAGAACAGAGGATGGTTCTGTTTGAGCAACCAGACGAATCACTTTTTTTCTCCATTTTACGTCTACCCCAAAAGAAATAACACGGTTTAAACCATCGTATTTTTCAGAAATAGTGTCAAACATTTTTTCAACCTGCTCTTTCTTATTCAGGGATGAATTTTTATAGGGAGTGACCTTTTTATTCATGGAATGCATTTGGGATCAAAGATAAAAGATTTTCAATGATAATATACAATGGGAATATCATTGAGAATATCTCTTTTAAAACAGAAGGGGAGAATAATATGGAATTTTAAATATCTTCAACAGCTTTTTTTATGCGCTGCAAAGCTTTGGTAATATTTTCTTCACTGGCAGCGTAAGAAATCCGTATGCAATCCGGATTTCCAAAAGCGTCCCCGGTAACAGTTGCAACAAGAGCTTCTTCCAACAAAAACATAGAAAAATCTGTAGCATTATTGATCTTATGGCCCTTTATGGTTTTTCCGAAGTAATAGGAAATATTTGGGAAAACATAAAATGCACCTTCCGGTTCTGTGGTCTTGAATCCTTTTATTTCATCTAGCAGCGAAATAATAAGTTTACGTCGTTCTTTGAACTTATCGACCATGAATTTTATCTTACTAACGGGAGCTTTTACAGCAGTAATTGTTGCTCGTTGAGCAATACAATTGGCTCCGCTGGTAATTTGTCCCTGCATTTTATTGCAGGCACGGGCGATCCAGTCGGGGGCTCCAATGTAGCCAATTCTCCAGCCGGTCATGGCAAAGGCCTTTGAAACACCATTTACGGTGATAGTGCGATCGTACATATCCGGAAATTGTGCCATAGAAGCGTGCTCTCCAACAAAATTAATATGTTCGTATATCTCGTCGCTAACTACAATGATATCAGGATGTTTAACCAGGACATCTGCCAGGGCACGTAATTCTTCTTTGCTGTACACCATCCCGCTAGGATTACAGGGGGAACTGTACCAAATCATTTTGGTTTTCGGTGTTATAGCTGCTTCAAGCTGGGCAGGTGTGATTTTAAAATCGCTTTCCACACTGGTAGGGACTTCAACGGGAACTCCTTCGGCCAGTTTAACTATTTCGGCATAACTTACCCAGTAAGGGCAGGGTAACAGAACTTCATCACCCGGATTTAGTAAAACCAGAGCTGCGTTTGCAAGAGACTGTTTTGCTCCGGTTGAAACGACAATTTGTGAACGATTATAAGTAAGATTATTATCGCGTTTAAATTTTTCGATTATGGCATCTTTCAATTCCACATATCCATCTACCGGGGTATAAGAATTGTAATTTTCGTTGATAGCCTGTATAGCAGCTTCCTTTATAAAATCTGGGGTATTAAAATCTGGCTCTCCCAAACTTAATCCTATAACATCCTTTCCTTCTTCTCGTAATTCTCTTGTTTTGGCAGCCATAGCAAGAGTTTGAGAAGTCGCTAAATTGTTAATTCTGTCCGATAATTGGTGTTGCATAGAAGTGGAAAAATTATTTTTATTATGCAGAAATAGCCGGTTTCGCTCCCATAGCTTTTAAATGCTTAAAGTGTGCTGCTATGGCTTCTCTGGTAGTTTTAAATTCATGATACGGTAAGTTGCATTCCTTGGCAGTCTGCTTCACTATTTTGGCGATTTTTGAATAGTGTATATGGCTTATATTAGGAAATATATGGTGCTCTACCTGATGATTTAACCCGCCCGTAAACCAATTCACTATTTTGTTCTTAGTGGCAAAATTTACGGTAGTAAAAAGCTGATGGATCGCCCAGGTATTTTCCATGGATCCGGTATTATCCGGTAATGGCATTTCTGTTTCATTAACTACATGTGCCAGTTGAAAGACAATACTTAAAATAAGCCCTGCTGTGTAATGCATGACAAAAAAGCCAAGAAGTATTTTCCACCATGCTATAGACAAAATAAGCATAGGCAACACAATCCAGATAGACAGATAAATCATTTTGGTAATAGCTACAATACTCCACTGTGTAACGGGATCGGGAAGCTTTCCATAGGCCAATTTCTTCCGAAGATATCGCCGGGTTTGTTTGAAATCTGTAGTAATTGCCCAGTTAAATGTAAGCAAGCCGTATAAAAACACAGAGTAATAATGCTGAAACTTATGAAATCTCGCCCATTTGGCATGTTGAGTAAAACGGATAATGCGCCCGGCACTCAAATCTTCGTCGTGCCCGTGAATGTTTGTGTAGGTATGGTGTAAAACATTATGTTGTACCTGCCAGTTATAAACATTTCCAGCTAAAATATAAATGGTACCTCCCATTATTTTATTGATCCATTTTTTGGAAGAATAGGAACCGTGGTTCCCATCATGCATAATATTCATTCCTACTCCTGCCATTCCTGCGCCCATTACAATTGTTAAGAGCAACATCCACCATTGTGAAATATCTAAACTGAGAATTAAAAAATAAGGGGCCAGAAATAAGGTAAACATGACCACCGCTTTTAGGTGTAGCTGCCAGTTTCCTGTTTTTTGAAGATTATTTTCTTTAAAATAATTATTCACCCTGGAATTAAGGGTTCTAAAGAATTTAGTAGAATCTACTCTGGAAAATCGTATTGTGTTGGGGTTTATTGACATTATGTTTTAAACTGAATTCTTCAAAGGTAAAAATTTCTAAACTTAGAGAGGCCTATCTTAGGAAATAATCATGTTAATTTTGATTACTTTTGCGAAAAAGCGAAAATTTTGGAGTTAATAAAAAAGTATTTTCCCGATCTCACTTCTAGTCAGTTAGAAAAATTCTCTAAGCTCCAGGAGCTGTATAAAGATTGGAATTTGAAGATAAATGTTGTTTCGAGAAAAGATATAGATGAATTATACCTGAGACATGTACTGCATTCCTTGGCAATTTCAAAAATCC
>JBAVQO010000268.1:0-1575 GCA_049694135.1 Gillisia sp.
GTCAATCCTATCAAAATGCCAGTTCCAATGGTTTTAAGGTGGGAACCTATGAGGAGCTAATTCCGCAGGCTGATCTGGTAATAAATTTAACGCCCGATAAACAGCATACTCCGGTCATAAAAGCAATACTTCCCTATATAAAAAAGGGCGCAGTTCTTTCCTATTCACACGGCTTTAATATTGTAGAAGAAGGTATGCAGATTAGAGACGATATTACTGTGATCATGGTTGCTCCAAAATGCCCGGGAACCGAGGTGCGGGAAGAATATAAAAGAGGTTTCGGCGTGCCAACACTTATCGCGGTACATCCTGAAAACGATCCGGAAAACAAAGGAAAAGAATGGGCGAAAGCCTATGCTTTTGCTACCGGAGGCCATAAGGCCGGCGTGTTGGATTCGTCGTTTGTCGCCGAAGTGAAATCGGATTTGATGGGAGAACAGACTATTTTATGCGGAGTGCTGCAAACAGGTTCTATTCTCAGCTTTAATAAGATGGTTGCTGAAGGTGTGGAACCTGAATATGCAGCTAAACTTATTCAATTTGGCTGGGAAACCATTACAGAGGCTCTAAAACACGGAGGTGTTACCAATATGATGGACCGGCTTTCGAATCCTGCCAAAATAAGGGCTTATGAAATCGCTGAAGATTTAAAAGACAAAATGCGGCCGCTCTTCAAAAAGCATATGGAAGATATCATGTCTGGCGCTTTTAGTTCACGCATGATGCAGGATTGGGTCAATGACGATAAGGAACTTCTGGAATGGCGCGCCGAGACCGAAAACACCGCTTTCGAAAAAACAGAGGCTACACAAAAAGAAATCTCTGAACAGGAATATTTTGATAAAGGGCTTTTATTGGTGGCCTTTGTAAAAGCAGGGGTAGAGCTGGCTTTTGAAACTATGGTTTCCACGGGAATAATTCCCGAATCAGCTTATTACGAATCTCTTCACGAAGTTCCTCTTATCGCCAATACCATTGCGAGAAAGAAATTATATGAAATGAATCGAATCATTTCAGATACAGCGGAATATGGCTGCTACCTGTTTGATCATTCCGCAAAACCACTTATCAAAGATTACATAAATGGTCTGGAACCAGAGGTGATAGGAAGAGAATTTTCAAAAGGATCTGCCGGTGTAGATAATAAGAAACTTATCGAGACAAATGATGCCATCAGGGAGCATCCGGTTGAAAAAGTAGGCGCCAGACTTCGAAAAGCCATGACGGCAATGAAAAAAATTCACGAATAGTGGAAACTGTCTTAAAAAATACGGGTTATACGCCGCAGCTTTCCGACATTCGAAAAGCAGCAAAAAGAATCTCACAGGTGGTGGAGCGCACTCCTCTGTCCACTTCATTTACGTACAGTAAAAGGTATGAAGCCAATGTTCTTTTTAAAAGAGAAGATTTACAACAGGTAAGATCTTACAAGATAAGGGGAGCATATAACAAAATTTCGAGCCTTTCTGATGAAGAGTTCCAAAGAGGAGTAATTTGTGCAAGTGCCGGAAATCATGCCCAGGGAGTAGCATTCGCCTGTAACAAACTCAAGGTGAAAGGGGTGATCTATATGCC
>JBAVQO010000269.1:0-1548 GCA_049694135.1 Gillisia sp.
AAACATAGTAGCTTTTATTTTTGTCCAGATCGTTTATAGCGTCAAGAAAACCCTGCCCTTTGTAGATGTCGATATTTTTTGCACCAGGAATGTACCCTTCAATAAATTCATCTTGAGTGCGAACATCCAGAATTTCAGAATTACTGTCTTCCTTTACATTTTCTGCCCACTGTTCCTGAGTTAGATTTTTCATATTATTTGTGTTTGAACTTTATAAAGCTAAATGTAAGAAGATTCATTTATAGGTTTAATTTTTTTCTGTTCGTTTTAAGGAGGTTTTTATTTTTTAACAATTCTTTAAAGGAAATTTTGAATTCATTTCTTACATTTGTATATACAAATGTTGTAACAACAAATGAGATTAGAAGAAGTTTTAAAAACCAGCAGTAATATCCCGGGATCCAAAAAAGCGATCCTGAGCGTGATCATTACCGCCCAGTCTATTTCTGATGAAATTACTGAGGTTTTGAAACCCTTCGAACTAAGCAGTCCCCAGTTTAATGTATTGCGCATTTTAAGAGGCCAGAAAGGGAAACCAGCAAATCTAAATACGATTCAGGAAAGAATGATAAGCAAAATGAGCAATACCACCCGGCTGGTAGATAAGCTTCTAACAAAAGGACTTGTAGAGCGCATTATTTGTGAAAAAAACAGGCGTAAAGTAGAAATAACCATTACCGATAAAGGTCTAAAAGTTCTAAGCGAACTAGACCCGTTGATAGAAAATACGGAAGAAAAATTCGTTGCACATTTATCAGACGAAGAAAAAAGTACCCTGACGGAATTATTAGAAAAAATGAGAAAATAAAAATTGCTATGAAAAATTATTTAGAAAATCTGAAGTGGCGTTATGCTACTAAAAAATTCGATCCTGCCAAAAAGGTCTCAGATAAAGATTTGGACCATCTATTGGAAGCTATACAACTCTCCGCTTCTTCTTATGGTTTACAACCCTACCAGGTGATTGTGGTTGAAAATAAAGAAGTAAGGGAAAAATTAAAAGCCGCCGCCTGGAATCAGTCACAAATCACAGACGCTTCTCATGTTCTTGTTTTTGCCAGCATGACACAAATCGATAAAGACTATATCGACACCTATTTAAATAACATAGCTGAAGTAAGAGATTTAAAAAGAGAAAACCTTTCTGGCCTGGAACAGATGCTTACCAATACAATTCTGAAACAATCTCCTTTACAACAGGCAGAATGGTCTCAAAACCAGGCATATATTGCCCTGGGAAATTTCCTTTCAGCCGCAGCAGAAATGAGAATTGATACCTGCCCTATGGAAGGTTTTGACCCTTCAAAATTCGACGAGATTCTGGAACTGTCCAAAAAAGGCCTTACCACAGCAGTAATTGCCACCCTGGGATATCGCAGTGAAGAAGACGTCCTTCAGCACGCATCCAAAGTAAGAAAGAGAAAGGAAGACCTCATACACCATATTTAAACAAAATTGCTAATAATAAAAATTGAAAATCATGAAAAAAGAAATCAATGCAAATGCCAGCGAAGTAAACTGGAAAGGAAAAAAATGACAGGTTCTCAT
>JBAVQO010000270.1:0-1930 GCA_049694135.1 Gillisia sp.
AGCGATCGACCTGGGATTGAAGCCTTGCGTGGTTATAAACAAAGTAGATAAAGAAAACTGTACTCCTGAAGAGGTTCACGAGAAAGTTTTCGATTTAATGTTCGAACTGGGTGCCGAAGAATGGCAACTTGATTTTCCTACTGTGTATGGTTCTGCCAAAAATAACTGGATGAGCGACGACTGGAAAAATGAAACCGATAATATCGAGCCTTTACTCGATATGGTTATCGAACATATTCCTTCTCCGAAAGTAGATTTGGAAGGAACTCCGCAAATGCTGATTACTTCATTAGACTTTTCTTCTTTTACCGGAAGAATTGCAATTGGAAGGTTACAACGCGGAACCCTGAAAGAAGGGATGCAGGTTTCGTTGGTGAAACGCGACGGAAGTATAAAAAAGACAAAAATAAAAGAACTTCATATTTTTGAAGGAATGGGACGTCGTAAGGTTGAAGAGGTGCAGGCCGGAGATATTTGCGCGATTGTAGGACTGGAAGGCTTCGAAATTGGCGATACCATCGCCGATCTTGAAAATCCTGAGGGATTAAAAACCATCGCCATCGATGAGCCTACAATGAGTATGCTCTTTACCATCAACGATTCTCCTTTCTTCGGAAAAGACGGAAAATTTGTGACTTCCCGTCACATTAAAGAACGTCTTGCCAAAGAGCTGGAAAAAAACCTGGCGTTAAGAGTAGAAGAAACCGATAGCGCCGATAAATTTATGGTGTACGGTCGTGGAGTGCTTCACTTGTCTGTCCTTATAGAAACTATGCGAAGAGAAGGTTACGAACTTCAGATCGGGCAGCCACAGGTAATCATCAAAGAAATTGATGGTGTAAAATGTGAGCCGGTTGAAGAGTTGACTATTGATTTACCGGAAGATGTTTCGGGAAAAGCGGTAGAAATGGTGACTATCAGAAAAGGGGAGATGATAAGTATGGAAGCCAAAGGCGACCGTATGGTCATCCAGTTTATGATCCCTTCCCGCGGAATTATTGGATTAAGAAACCAGTTATTGACCGCAACGGCCGGGGAAGCTATTATGGCACACCGCTTTAAGGAATATCAGCCTTTAAAAGGTGGAATTCCGGAAAGACAAAACGGCTCCCTGGTTTCTATGGAAAAAGGAAAAGCGATTCCTTATTCTATCGATAAACTTCAGGATAGAGGAAGATTCTTTGTAGATCCGGGCGAAGATATTTACGAAGGTCAGGTAATTGGTGAAAACTCCCGTCAGGATGATATGACGGTAAACATTACCAAAACCAAAAAACTTTCGAACGTGCGGTCCTCGGGTGCCGATGACAAAGCGAAGATCGTTCCTGCTATTAAATTTTCTTTGGAAGAAGCACTGGAATACATTCAGAAAGATGAATATGTTGAGGTAACTCCACATTTCCTGCGGTTACGGAAAGTCTATCTTACCGAAAACGAAAGAAAAAGAAATAAGATTATGTAATGTGAATTTTCTTCAAAAAATACAAATCTCGGATCTCTGATTCGGGATTTTTTTTTGAAGTTTTTTACCCGAGGAAAAGATGCTGAAACAAATTCAGCATGACGTTTTTGATGAGCATTGAATTTTTATCCAAGGAAAAGATGCTGAAACAAGTTCAGCATGACGGTTCTTTCTACTTTCCACTTTGAACCTTCAACCTTGAATCTTTACACCGTTTTCTGCACGACCTCAAACACCCGTTCGCCGTCGCATTTCAATGTTTTTGAAGGATATTTCAGCAATAATGCATAATCATGAGTGGCCATTAAGATGGTGTTGCCGTTTTTGCTTATTTCCTGAAGCACTTCCATAACTTCTACCGAAGTTTGCGGATCGAGGTTTCCCGTAGGTTCATCGGCCAGAATAAGTTCAGGATTGTTTAAAAGAGCCCGGGCAATCGCGATACGCTGTTGCTCGCCACCAGATAAC
>JBAVQO010000271.1:0-1572 GCA_049694135.1 Gillisia sp.
ATGGAAGCCGGTTAAAGAAGTTCTTAACCTGGAGAATACAGGAAAAAGTATTTTCGAGAGGAAAAAGCCACTGGTAGAGAATACTCTAAAAAGAATATATGCCGGTCTGGTAAAATTTGTGGCTAATGGGGATGATTCTTTTATAAAAAAATACTTTTCAGGCCGTCCGGAAGGTAAAGTAATAAGCTTAAATGGACCAGCAGGAACCGTTACTACTTTTGGAAGTCAGGGTCTTGTTCAATGTGATTTTCTACAATCATACTATGGAAATGGCAACGCCCACAGTACAGATAAGCCATGCCCTACCGTATCGACAAAAGATCGCTTCAGTAAAATAAAACCTGAATTTTTAGTTGATTATCAATATAAGTCTAATGCACATGACTTAAATGGCCCCGCTCCAACGATAGTTACCAAAGATAAATTTGCAAGGGTAGCCGCCAACTTTATTGATCAGCAGTATGGTAATAGTAAACCTTCAGGATTACATAAGCCTTTAGGAACAATTACTCAGAATCCAAAATATGCTTTTGTAGAAGCATATAATTTCTTGATGAACCCGCAGTTCGGAAATGTAGGAAACGATATAGAAAAACCAGCCCCAACGGTTATCGCCAGACAAGATAAGAAACCACTTGGTTTAATTGTTTGTGAGCGCGGGAACGGTTTTGTTATTCCTATTTATAAAGAAGATACCCACACAATGGTTAAAATCAAGCAATTCATGGCTTATTTCGGAATTGTGGATATAAAAATGAGAATGTTGGAGGTGGAAGAATTATTAAGAATCCAGGGCTTTCCAGAAGGTTATAAACTGGTAGGAAACCAGACCGACAAAAAGAAGTTTATAGGTAATTCAGTGGAAGTAACCACAGCTAAAGCCATTTTCGAAGCACATCACAACGCACTCGAAAAATATTTTGAAAAAAGACAGTTAATCGCAGCATAAAATCAACCGCCGTTTCAACGGCACAATTAAACCAACTATGAAAAAATGTTACGTCCTTATTATATCAGAGTTTTTCCCGAAAAGCCATCCAAGGGCCGGTGAAGATACCTGGTTTTATGAAAAGATCATAAATGAAACAAAAATACACACCATTAGAAAAAACTTCCCGTTGTGGGAAAAACGGGTGAAGGAGATCAATGCCGGCAAAGCTTACCTGTCAGTTCGCGCCTGGAGCGGTAAGCCCTACAGGAGTAAGCAGGTTGAATTGATCGATATTACAGAAGTAGGCATTGAGAGACTGAATTATTATGCTAAACCCGATCACTTTTGTATTGACGGCTTCGAGACCGATCTTTCTTTTGAAACCCTGGCAAAGAATGACGGCCTGAGCCTTGCAGATTTTAAAGCCTGGTTCAACCCTTTCCCGAGCGGTTCAATGGCAGTTATCCATTTCACCGACTTTCGTTACCCGGTGAAGGATCGGCATATACAGAAGATCCGGAAAGATTGCCAGGCCGGTGAACACTGGTTCGAAAAATGGGAGAAAACAGGTGAAGATAGCGGGGTTCGCACTCATGTTCAACAAGACGGTTTATCCGAATGTGGTACATACAGCTGCGTTT
>JBAVQO010000272.1:0-1541 GCA_049694135.1 Gillisia sp.
ATATGCTTTAGTAAATCCGCCAACGGCGAAGGCGCTGCCAAACATCCTTATATCAAGGAACTTTTCTTTCACTAAATAAGCTAACAGTTCATAATTTACCTCTTTCTGCTTAAATTTTTTATCAGTAATAGTTTTCCACACACCTTCAGCATCTTTCTCTTTAGCGATTATTTCTTTGTAGACTTTTAAAGCTTTAGGATTGTTATCAAAAGCCTTTTCCAGTTCACCTTCATTTTCAACAGTCCTCTTTACCACAGCCTTGAGTTTACTGTCTACACTTACTTTAGAATCTCCTTCCATATCTACAAAAACAACTTCATCCTCGTTGCTTGCCTTTAGATAATACCTGATGAAACGCTTAACGCGGATATCAGTCACTAGGTTGGTTTTCGTATCATAATCCATTCTTGGTTTATTTTCCTGATCAGGATCACCATTTGGGTTACACTGAATGGCTTCGTAAACAAATAGGAAATCGGAAGAGTTGGTAAGGCTTGGTTTCATAATTTAATATTTTGATTGATTTAAAGTGTTTCTTTTTCGGTAAGTTCTTCAGCATCTTTTACGCCGACTCCAAAGGAGTAGCCGGTCAGAAGAAAAAAGACAGCTTCCTGAGGGTTTAATGCCCAGTTGTTGAAATTGAAGTGTTTTCCAAACTCATTGTCCGTAAAAATTACTTTGCCAATAGCATTATATTGCTTGGCTTTTTCGATCAACGAGATACGAAGCCGCTGTATATCTTCTCTATCCATCCCGTTAAAGTTTACTTTCTGGATAACCGTTTTGGTTTTTCCTTTTTGGATATATTCTACGGTATTGAGCATCCTTCCTAAATAAAACATAGCTTTTTGATCTGTGTTTAAGGACATCTTAGAAAAGAAATCCTGAATGGCTTTCTCGTACTTGTTTTCCGATTTTTCTTCGGCGGAGTTACTGTTGGGATCTTCCATATCGATAAGGTTTAGTTTTTTAAGGAATTGTATAAAGGCGTGGTATTTGAAAGTGCTATCTCGAACAGCAAAGGAGAAATAGTCTTGACTATATTGTTGGACATTGGTATAGCTTCCATATCTACGGTAATAATGACAAAGTATAAGCTCTACAAAGTAGTCATAAAGAACTTCCTTGTTTACCTTTCTATTTTCAAGGATTGTTTTAAAAAGCTCTAGTGCTTTATTCTTTTTTTCTTTGTCTTTGCGCAGCGGAATAATTTTGAATATGGAATTGAAGTTTAAATTCCTTGGCAGGCGTTCTTTGCTCGCATAATCATATTCCGTCATTACTTTGTCCCAATCTACAAATCTCGCCTCACGAAATTCCCAGTTGACATCATTGAAAATTTTAAGCAATTTGCTAAAATGAAAGTTGCTCACATCTTTGATAATTTCGGTTGATTTAAAGAAATTACCATCAGACTCGAAAGCAATAAAATTTATCCAAAATACTTCATCATCTAGTTCTAAATTAACGTTCTTGGCAAACTCATCCAGACGGTTAATATTGAAAAGAAGGTCTGATTTTTTATGAATTCCTTCCAAAGC
>JBAVQO010000273.1:0-7313 GCA_049694135.1 Gillisia sp.
GGATTATACCGAAGAAATGCATCAGAAATTCCTGAAAGTACTGGAAAAAATTAAGGTTTAAAAGTGAAAAGTTGAAAGTTAAAAAGTTTAAAAAAAACCTCAATCAGATTGAAATATGAGAAATTTCTATTTCAATTTTAAGCTTAAAGCTTAAAGCTGAAAACCTTCCAACTTTTTAACTTTCAAACCTTCCAAATTACTTAAACATATCAAGTCCCGGAATATCAGGCATTCCATCTTTGGCTACTGCGGCAAGCTCGGTTTCATTTACTTCAGAAGCTCTGGAAATGGCTTTATTCAAAGTAAGCACAAGATAATCTTCAAGTTGTTCTTTATCTTCTAAAAGTTCTTTGGCTACTTCAATATTTTTGATTTCGCGAGAAGCGGAAATGGTGACCTTTAATAATCCGTCCTGAGATTGTTCATCTATTAAAACCGATTTTAGCCGTTCTTTGGTGGCTTCTACTTTTTCCTGGGTCTCTTTAATCTTATTCATCATACCCATCATATCTCCAAACATAGTCTTATTTTTTTAGGATTCATCAGATTCAAAAATAGCAAATTCTGCATTTAATCCATCTAATTTTAACCTGCTATTATTTTTATTCCTTTCGGATATTTTACCTTTGCAGGTATCGTCAAAAAAAATAGGATTTGAAAAAAAACATTTCTGCTCCAAAGGCAAAAAAAGTAAGTCAGAAATTGACTGCACACAATATAACCCGGGAAGATAATTATTACTGGATGAACGACCGGGATAATCCCAAAGTGCTTGCTTATCTGGAGAGTGAAAATGAGTATAACGATGTCATGACAGGCCATACGAAGAAGTTTCAGGAGAAACTCTTTGAGGAGATGAAAGGCAGAATAAAGGAAGATGACGAATCGGTACCGTATCGTTTAAACGGTTACTGGTATATTACCCGTTTTAATAAAGGCGATGATTATCCTATTTATTCAAGAAAGAAAGAAACTCTGCAGGCTCCGGAAGAAATCCTTTTTAATGTTAATGAAATGGCTGAAGGATATGATTATTACAGCCTGGGAGGATTAAATGTAAGTCCCGATAACAAGTTGGTAGCCTTTGGAACAGACACCGTGAGCCGCAGGAAATATACTATTAGAATAAAAAATACTGAAACCGGAGAAATTCTTCCGGAGAAAATAAAAACAACTACCGGTGGTTCTATTTGGGCGAATGATAATAAAACCCTTTTTTATACCAAAAAAGATGAAAATACCCTACGTTCCAATAGAATATATAAACATATTCTTGGTACCGACCCAAAAGAAGATACATTAGTGTATGAAGAAAAAGATGAAACTTTCCACACCTATATTTATAAGTCGAAGTCGCAGCAGTTTCTTATTATAGGATCGCACAGCACCCTTACCAGCGAAATAAGGATTTTATCTGCCGACACTCCGGAAGGAGAATTTAAGATCTTTCAGCCGCGCACAAGAAATCTGGAATATGCCATTTCTAATTATAAAAATAATTTTTATATCCTGACCAATAAAGATGACGCCATCAACTTCAAATTGATGAAAACCCCTGTGGATAAGACAGGTATGAAAAACTGGACAGAAGTTATTCCGCATAGAGAAGATTATTTATTGGAAGATATCGATATTTTTGAAAAATTTCTTGTGGTGAGTGAACGAAACAACGGCCTTAATAAAATCAAGATCACGAGGTGGAACTCGGGTGAGAGTTTTTACGTTCCTTTTGAAAGCGAAACCTACACGGCTTTCACAAGTATAAATCCCGATTTTGATACAGATGTTTTAAGATATACTTATAATTCATTGAATACTCCCACATCGGTCATAGATTTTAACATGGAAACCCGTGAAAAAACGGTTTTAAAGGAGCAGCAGGTGTTAGGAGGGAAGTTCAATAAATACAATTATATCACAGAACGAATCTGGGCCACCGCGCAGGATGGTACTAAGATTCCTATTTCAATAATTTATCATCGGGGGATTAAAAAAAATGGTAAAAATCCTTTGCTTCAATATGGCTATGGAAGTTATGGCTCTACCATAGATCCCTACTTTTCTACGGCACGGCTCAGTCTTCTGGATCGTGGTTTTATTTATGCTATCGCCCACGTAAGAGGAGGAGAATATTTGGGGCGAAGCTGGTACGACGAAGGAAAGCTTTTAAATAAAAAGAACACTTTTACAGATTTTATTGATGTTTCAAAGTATTTAATCGAGAAAAAGTACACCTCCTGCCAACATTTATATGCTATGGGCGGTTCTGCCGGCGGCCTGCTGATAGGCGCGGTCATCAATATGGCTCCAGAGCTGTATAAAGGTGTGATTGCTGCCGTTCCGTTTGTAGATGTAGTAACTACCATGCTCGACGACAGTATTCCCTTAACTACCGGAGAGTATGATGAATGGGGGAACCCGAATAATGTTGATTATTTTGAATATATGCAAACATATTCGCCTTACGATAATGTAAAAGCTCAGGATTATCCCAATATATTGGTTACAACGGGTTTACATGACTCACAGGTGCAATATTGGGAGCCGGCAAAGTGGGTTGCGAAATTGAGAGAATTCAAGACAGATGACAATCTTCTGCTTTTCCATATCAACATGGACGCTGGACATGGAGGGGCTTCCGGAAGGTTTGAAGCCTTAAAGGAAGTGGCCGAAGAATATGCTTTTTTGTTAGACTTGGAAGGAATATCTCAATAATTCAAAAATTTCCCTTAACTTTGAGCGGTTTTTTACAATTAAGATAATTTTAACTTTTAAGAATTATCTTAAACCCCCGAAAATGCAAAGATTTCATTTATGAAAGAAAACATTCAGGTATACGATAATGTACTTCAGCTAATAGGAAAAACCCCTCTGATACATTTAAACACTATAACTAAAGGATTTAAAGGTGATTTTTTCGCTAAAGTAGAAGCTTTTAATCCGGGACACTCCACCAAAGACCGAATAGCCCTATATATTATTGAGGAAGCCGAAAGAAAGGGGATCTTAACTCCCGGCGATACAATAATTGAAACTACTTCTGGCAACACGGGCTTTAGTATTGCTATGGTGAGTATAATAAAAGGATACGAATGTATTCTTGCAGTAAGTTCAAAATCTTCAAAAGATAAAATTGATATGCTGAAAACAATGGGGGCCAAAGTTTATGTTTGTCCCGCCAATGTTTCGGCAGATGATCCCAGGTCGTACTATCAGGTGGCTAAGAGACTGCATGAGGAAAGAAAAGGTTCTGTTTATATAAATCAGTATTTCAATGAACTGAACATTGATGCACATTTTAATTCTACGGGACCGGAGATCTGGAAACAAACAGAAGGAAAAATCACACATCTCGTTGCCTGCAGTGGAACCGGTGGAACGATATCCGGTACCGGGAGATTCCTGAAAGAACAGAATCCCGATGTAAAGATAATCGGTATCGATGCTTTTGGTTCTGTTCTGAAAAAGTATCACGAGACCAGGGAATTCGATTCAGATGAAATTTACCCGTATCGAATAGAAGGTCTGGGTAAAAACCTGATTCCTACAGCAACTGATTTTGATATAATAGATAAGTTCATTAAAGTAACCGATGAAGAAAGTGCCCATACGGCACGGGAACTTGCGAAAACCGAAGGTCTGTTCGTGGGTTATACCAGTGGAGCGGCCATGCAGGGCCTAAAACAACTGGTTGCGGAAGGAGAATTTGATAAGAACAGCCTTGTAGTGGCCATTTTTCCCGATCATGGTTCCCGGTATATGAGCAAAGTGTACAGCGATGACTGGATGACGGAACAGGGATTCTTCGACACTAAGAATGAAGCTGAAACGCATCGTATAGAAATAATTAAATAGTTTGTGTTAATAGTTGAAAACCTATAAAAGCATCCTTTTTTTAGGATGCTTTTATTGTAAATGTACTTGGGGTTTACATATTATTATTGTAAAATTGAGTTGTATTTAAGTACTTTTGCTGCTCATAATGAAAAGATCTATGAGAGATTTATTTGATAAGATTTATCGGGACAAGGGACCGTTGGGAAAATGGGCGCAACAGGCGGAAGGATATTTTGTTTTTCCCAAACTGGAGGGACCTATTTCCAACCGAATGAAATTTAGAGGAAAAGAAGTTATTACCTGGAGTATTAACGACTATTTAGGACTGGCCAATCACCCCGAAGTCCGAAAAATAGATGCCGAAGCCGCTAAAGATTATGGTTCTGCCTATCCTATGGGCGCCAGAATGATGAGTGGTCATACGCATTTACACGAAAAACTTCAGGATGAACTTGCTTCTTTTGTAAGCAAACAAGCTGCCTATCTTTTAAATTTTGGTTACCAGGGAATGGTTTCTACCATCGATGCTCTGGTTTCAAAAGCAGATGTTATCGTATATGATGTAGACGCTCACGCCTGTATTATTGATGGTGTAAGGTTGCATTTAGGTCAGCGATTTACCTATAAGCATAACGATTTAGAAAGTATTGAAAAAAACCTGCAGCGGGCCACCAAGATTTGTGAACAAACCGGAGGTGGAATTCTTCTTATTTCTGAAGGTGTTTTTGGAATGAGAGGAGAGCAGGGAAGGCTTAAAGAAATTGTAGCGCTTAAAGAAAAATATAACTTCCGACTTTTTGTAGATGATGCTCATGGCTTTGGAACGCTGGGCGCAACCGGTGCCGGAGCAGGCGAGGAGCAGGGAGTGCAGGATGATATAGATGTGTATTTTGCCACATTTGCAAAATCTATGGCTAGCACAGGGGCTTTTATTGCTGGAGACAAAGAAATTATAGATTATTTAAAATATAATCTTCGTTCGCAGATGTTCGCAAAATCATTGCAGATGCAATTGGTGGTTGGAGCATTAAAGCGTCTGGATATGTTGCGTACTATGCCGGAGCTTAAACAAAAGCTTTGGGAAAATGTGAACGCACTTCAGAACGGGTTGAAAGATCGTGGTTTCGATATTGGAACTACCCAAAGTTGTGTGACTCCTGTCTACCTAAAAGGAAGTATACCTGAAGCCATGGCGCTTGTAAAGGATCTACGTGAAAACCACGGAGTATTTTGTTCTATCGTGGTGTATCCTGTAATTCCAAAAGGATTAATATTGTTAAGAATGATTCCTACGGCTACTCACACCTTGCAAGATGTGCAGGAAACGCTCGAGGCATTCTCGGCTATAAGAGAGCGTTTGGAAAACGGTACCTATAAAAGATTATCGGCTACAGTTTCAGCATCGGCTAACGAATAATTAAACAGCTGTCAAACAAAAAATCCGCTGAAATAGCGGATTTTTTTGTTTCTTCTCGGGAAGGAATTAATTTTTGTCCTCAGAATTCTTTTTATCGCTATTTCTCTTATCTTTTTGTAACTGGTTGGTTCCTTTTTTTTGTGCGTTGTCTTTTTCGGTGGGTGCCTCTAAATATTCATCCTGAGAGTGAAAATCCAGACGATAAGATAATCCTGCCGCCAATTGCCATCTTGCCGGCGTATCTTTAAAGTTAATCAACCCGGAAACATCTATCTGGAAATCTTTGGTAAACAAATAAGCCAGCCCGGTGCGGGCAAGATCATCGGCATAAATATCATTTATTATTCCGTGATATTCAATAAACCCCGCAAACTGGGGTGTAAAGGCATGGGTAAGAGTCGCAATACCTTCAAAAGAAGGGTTATCCTCGCTTATTTTATCGGCTATAAAATTCATCACCAGAACCCAGCTGTCACGCCAGTTGTTCTGAGTGATCAGCGCAATTTTTGGGCTAAATTTGCCCTCACCCGGTTGTAAAAAAGGATTATCGCCAAAAGCTAAATTGGCACCGGCATAAACAGATACAGCAGGAATGAGTCTTCTCCATTTAAATCGGTGATTTGCTTTCCAGCTGTAAAGATTTGGCTTTTCCGGTTCCAGGCTTACCGCAGGATCAAAAATCAGGTATTTAAGTCCAAGGGTGTTAGATTTAAAATTGCTTATTTTGTAGGTTTTGTTGTTAGGTCCTACTTTCAGAGTGGTATTATCAGCTTCAAACGCTCCATTCAGGCTTATTTCAAGTTCTTCAAATAAAAACCCATACCTGAGTTCATAATCTGTTCCCCAAATGTCTGTAGAGGTTTTATAGAGATTATGTTCGTCGTTCCCCAAATAAGCGCCGGCTTCCAGCTGTAAAACCTGCCTTCCCACCGAAAAAGCTCCCTGCGAATTTCCCGGACGATTGGAATTTATAGTCTCTGTATATTGTGCGGTGGCATTTATACTGAATAAAAGACACAGAAATAGAAACAGGCAGGAAAAAATAGAATATCTCATATTTACCGGTATTTAGGCTGAACCAAATATAGGAGATTTATTAATTTTTTAGGAGATATATGCTGAATTTGTCTTGTATTCATGGTAATTTTGCAAAAACATTTAAATGATGGTTACAGCTTCATTCGAGAGTGTATTTAAGACGATTTTGGTCGTTTTACTTATTTATTTTGGTTTCAAATTGTTTATAAAATGGTTTGGCCCGCTGATTTTGAAATACTTTCTGAAGAAACTAGGTAACAAATTTCAGCAGCAATTTAACAATGCTCAGAATCCTTCTTCCACAGCTAAAAAAGACAATGTTGTAATTGATAAGAACCGCCCGAATTCCAGGAAATCCAATAAAAAGGTGGGAGAGTATATCGATTACGAAGAAATTGATTAATTTTCGTGCCTATTAAACTTTCTTACCAAATGACAAGGTTTCTAAAAGGCATCTTTCCTCATATTTTAATTCTCTTAGGTTTTGTTATTATTTCTCTGGCTTATTTCAGTCCCGTTTTACAGGGAAAAGAAATCTATCAGAGCGATATTGTTCAGTATATCGGGATGTCGCGGCAGCAAAACGATTTTCGGGAGGAAACCGGGAAGGAAACCTATTGGACCGATGCTGCTTTTGGAGGAATGCCAACCTATCAGCTAGGAGCTCATTACCCCAATAACTACATCAAAAAACTCGACCTGGCCTTACGGTTTTTACCACGACCCGCAGATTATTTATTTCTCTATTTCCTTGGCTTTTATGTACTTATGCTGGTGCTTAAGTTGGATTATAAGCTCGCTTTTTTGGGAGCTATTGCCTTTGGCTTTTCCACCTATTTTATTATTCTTCTGGGGGTGGGCCATAATAGCAAAGCGCACGCCATTGCCTATATGCCCATGGTTCTGGCGGGAATTACCCTCTGTTTCAGAAGTAAATATCTGGGAGGATTTTTGTTGTTAGCCTTCGGAATGGCACTGGAAATTGAGGCCAACCACTTTCAGATGACGTATTACCTGTTGT
>JBAVQO010000274.1:0-5055 GCA_049694135.1 Gillisia sp.
CCATCTTCCACCGCCGGAACAGCACGCTCCAGGATCACATACGAGGCGTAATCCAGAAACCAGTCTTTGTACATGCCGGTTACCCGAATAAGCTTTTCTTCGCTTTGTATTGGTTGTTCTTCCGGTAATTCCTGCTCTTCCATCTTTATCGTGATACGGTATTTGCTGTATTTGCCTGATTGGTCTCCAAAACCTTCTTTAATGAAGCAATCATGCCTTTTTTCTTTTTCTTTCCTAAAAATGTAATATTAAAGGTATATTTCCTGGGACCTTTCTTTCTTCTGCTCCTAATCCAGATTTTTAGGCTGGTATAAATCAGGAAATCGTTCACTTCAAATTTTACCAGTTTTCCTTTTGGAAATTCTGCTCTTTTCACGCGATATTCCATGAATTTTGAAAAGAAGATCCCATTGTTCTTAAAGTTGAGGGTTTCTCCGTCGCTATCGAACTCGAACAACTGCGCTATTTTATGAAAATATATTCCGAAGAGCAGCAAAAGGATATTGGGCAGAAAATGGCTGAATTTAATCGTACTTTCATTATCGGGACTCATGAGCTCGAAGTTCACAAAGATATTTGTGATAAAAGCAGCTATAATGATCATATAGACAGAAGGTACAATGCGGGTTTCGGTAGTATTTTTAAACCTCATAGGCTACTCCTCTATCAAATCCAGTTCAACTTTTAAATTATCTATAATAAATTCCTGCCGGTCGGGAGTGTTTTTCCCCATATAAAAATTAAGCAATTCTTCAATAGACATTTCTTTATCTAACATTACCGGATCCAGCCGAATATTATCGCCTATAAAATGTTTGAATTCATCGGGTGAAATCTCTCCCAATCCTTTAAAACGCGTTATTTCGACCTTTCCGGAAAGCTTTTCAATGGCCTGTTGCTTTTCGAATTCGCTGTAACAATATATGGTTTCCTTTTTATTGCGAACCCGAAACAAAGGGGTTTGCAAGATATATAAATGATTTTCTTTAATTAGCTCCGGGAAAAACTGAAGGAAAAATGTAATCAACAAAAGCCTGATGTGCATTCCATCTACATCGGCATCAGTAGCGATCACAATATTATTATACCGCAGATCTTCGATAGATTCCTCTATGTTTAAAGCGGCTTGCAGGAGGTTGAATTCTTCGTTTTCGTAAACTATTTTCTTGGTTAATCCATAGCTGTTTAAAGGCTTTCCTTTTAAACTGAAAACCGCTTGTGTGTTCACATCGCGAGATTTTGTAATAGAACCACTCGCAGAATCGCCCTCGGTAATAAAAAGCGTAGATTCCAGGTAGCGTTCCTTTTTGCTGTCGCCTAAATGAATGCGGCAATCGCGCAGCTTTTTGTTGTGAAGACTGGCTTTTTTCGCCCGGTCTTTAGCAAGTTTTCGAATCCCGGAAAGTTCTTTGCGCTCTCTTTCCGCCTGAAGTATTTTACGCTGAAGTTTATCTGCCGTCTCCGGATTTCGGTGCAAATAATTATCCAGGTATTTTTTTACAAAATCGTTGATATAGGTACGAACCGTGGGCAAATCTCCGCCCATATCGGTAGATCCTAACTTGGTTTTGGTCTGGCTTTCAAAAACGGGTTCCATCACCTTGATACTTATAGCCGCCACGACAGATTTTCGCACATCGGCTGCATCAAAATTCTTTCCGTAGAATTCGCGAATAGTCTTAACCAGCGCTTCCCGAAAAGCACTTAAATGAGTTCCTCCCTGCGAGGTATTCTGCCCGTTTACAAACGAGTGGTATTCTTCAGAATATTGGGTTTTACTGTGGGTTAGCGCCACTTCAATATCATTGCCGCGCAAATGAATAATATCGTAAAGCTGATCGTCTTCAGAAATACTATCGCCCAAAAGATCCTTCAGACCGTTTTCTGAATAGAATTTTTCGCCGTTAAAAATTATGGTCAATCCCGGATTGAGATATACATAATTTTTAAGCATTTTCTCGATATATTCATTTCTGAATTTGAAGTTTTTGAAAATAACTTCATCCGGAATAAAAGTAACCTTGGTGCCACGGCGTCTGCTGGTTTCATCCAGTTCTTCTTCATTTACCAGAGTTCCCTGCTCGAATTCGGCCGATTTAGATTTCCCGTCGCGGGTAGATTCCACCCGAAAACTTGAAGAAAGAGCATTTACGGCTTTGGTACCCACCCCATTTAAACCTACAGATTTTTTAAAGGCACGAGTGTCGTACTTCCCACCCGTATTCATTTTAGACACCACATCCACGACTTTTCCCAGCGGAATTCCGCGGCCGTAATCCCGAACAATCACCCGCTGATTCTGAACGGAAACCTCGATGGTTTTTCCGGAGCCCATTACGAATTCATCGATGCTGTTATCCAGAACTTCTTTGAGAAGAATATAAATTCCGTCATCTGCCGTAGAACCATCGCCAAGTTTCCCGATGTACATCCCGGGACGCATGCGAATATGCTCTTTCCAATCGAGAGATCGTATGTTATCTTCGGTATACCTGGTTTCCTGATCCATATTTAGGGCAAAGGGTTGAGACGCTAATATAAGGTTTAGAATAAAAAGTTAAAACACCCGCCGCACAAAGTAATTAACAAAGCATTTACAATAATTGTTAATTGCGTTCAGGTAGCAGTTATCAGTTATCAATTATCAATTATCAATTATCAATTATCAATTATCAGAAAAATAAAAAACAGATACTTGCTTAAAATCAAACGACGTTATTAGCTTTATTTAATGCTATTAGGAATGGAAAAATTCAGCTTAAAGCTTAAATCTTAACGCTTAAAGCTTAAGTTTAGAGCTTAGAGCTGTTAAACATTAAACCTGAAGTGCATCACATCGCCGTCTTTTACAATATATTCCTTTCCTTCCACTCTCATTTTACCGGCTTCTTTTACTTTGGCTTCACTTCCATAGCTGGCAAAATCTTCATACGCAATTACTTCTGCACGAATAAATCCTTTTTCAAAGTCGGTGTGGATTACTCCCGCAGCTTGTGGAGCACTCGCTCCCACCGGAATGGTCCAGGCTCTTACTTCCTTTACGCCGGCGGTAAAATATGTTTGGAGGTTCAGTAATTTATAGGCTCCCCGTATCAATTTTGCAGAACCAGGTTCATTTAATCCTATATCCTGAAGAAAAAGCTGGCGTTCTTCATAATCGTCAAGCTCGGTTATATCTGCTTCGGTTCCCACGGCCAGCATAATAACTTCAGCATTTTCGTTTTTCACGGCTTCTTTAACCGCTTCCACATATTTGTTGCCGGAAACCGCAGCAGCTTCATCTACATTACAAACATACATTACCGGTTTATCGGTTATAAGCTGCAGGTTGGAAATGAAATCTTCACGCTCGCTATCGGTAAGATCTATGGCACGAACAGAAATACCGCTTTCCAGGCCTTTTTTAACCTTTAACATCGCTTCCTCCTCTTTTTGCGCTTCTTTATTGCCTGTTCTTGCGGCTCTTTTTACCTTTTCAAGTTTTTTATCTATCGTCTCCAGATCCTTTAGCTGAAGCTCCATATCTATCGTTTCCTTATCTCGTACCGGATCTACCGAACCATCTACGTGTACGATGTTATCGTTATCGAAACAACGCAGTACATGCAAAATAGCATCGGTTTCCCTAATGTTGCCTAAAAATTGATTTCCCAGACCTTCACCTTTGCTGGCTCCTTTTACCAACCCGGCGATATCTACGATTTCTACCGTGGCGGGTTGCACTTTTTCAGGGTGCACCAGGGTCTCCAATTTCTCTAACCGGCTGTCGGGCACATTTACGACCCCTAAATTGGGTTCTATTGTACAGAACGGAAAATTGGCACTCTGTGCTTTTGCATTCGATAAACAGTTAAAAAGTGTTGATTTTCCTACGTTTGGTAATCCTACTATTCCGGCTTTCATATAATGCTGTGTTTTTGCGGCTGCAAAGATAAGTTTTAATCCTGGAAGAAAGAAAATGGAATTACCACCTCTTTTTATAAAAGCTTTAACCATTTCATTTAAAGAAAACATAAAAATTTTTGGAAGAACCTGCTATACCTTAAATTGAGAACACTAAAAAATTTTTAAAAATATGGATACTAAAAAGTACCAAAACTTTCTATTCATTTTTATTCTTTTCATTTCCCTCATCAGTTGTAACAATTTTCCGAAAGATCCACAAGATAGTTGGAAGCATGCTAAAGCAGAAGGCTTAAAAGTTGGCGTTGTAGATCATCCTCCTTTCGCTATGGCGAAAAAGGACTCGTTTTCTGGTTCTGAAGTAAAAATGATACGTGAGTTTGCTTCACAAAATGATCTTCAGGTGAAATTTGAAAGTGGTAATGAAACCGAACTTGTAGATAAGATGGAACATTACAAACTGCATGTAATCATTGGAGGATTCACCAAAAAAACGGTCTGGAAGAAAAAGATCGCACCCACAATTCCTTATAACAAGCAAAAACACGTTTTTCTTGTTCCAAAAGGAGAAAACAAATTAATGACACATTTAGAAACTTATCTATACCAAATAAAAAACCGACATGAAAAATCTTGATTCCTTTCAACTTCCAAGCGATCTTCAAAAAGCATTTGATAAAGCCAAGAAATTGGAATGGATTACTATATTTTACCAATTAAGTGTAGTGGCTGTTATGTACCTTACTATGGGGTCTTCTCAGGCTATGAAAACCGCCTGGTTAGAGGATGCCTTAGGTATTTTCCCAAGTGTTTCTTTCTTGATCGCAGCAAATTTTTATAACAAAAAGCCCAACGCCAGCTTCCCATACGGATACCATCGCTCTTATAATATTGCGTTCTTAGCGAGTGCGATTATTCTGTTTACCATTGGTGTTTACATGTTTATTGATTCAGGAATGTCTCTTCTTAAACAAGAACACCCTACCATAGGACTAATACAAATTTTCGGTCATCACTTTTGGTTGGGCTGGCTCATGTTGGTAGCGCTAGTATATAGTTCCGGGCCTGCTATGATTTTAGGTTTTAAAAAACTACCAAAGGCAAAAAAATTACACAACAAAGTTCTTTTTACCGATGCCGACACCCAGAAAG
>JBAVQO010000275.1:0-11645 GCA_049694135.1 Gillisia sp.
GATGTATGGAAGTCGGCGCACCCATGTCCTTGAGCGCGT
Organism: Gillisia sp.; assembly: GCA_049694135.1. Classification (GTDB taxonomy): domain Bacteria; phylum Bacteroidota; class Bacteroidia; order Flavobacteriales; family Flavobacteriaceae; genus Gillisia. Next base: position 40 of record JBAVQO010000275.1, read on the forward strand.
GAAAAACATTCACGAAAGAACTTCCGGTTGCCATCATAGGGTCTGCCAGCACCAACGTTTTGCCTTCCAGCGAAGGAGAAGCCAGGTATTCCACCTTAATCTGAAATTTTTTGTCGTCTATCAAATGCCGGTAAGCAGAAATAAAAGTGTTTTCGGCTTTATCGAAATAATTCAGCAATCCCTGGTGTAAAGGCAATCCGGCGCGCAGGATGGAACAGATTACCACGGCTTCATCAATTATCGGGATTTTACTTTTTCCGAGGGGAGTTTCGAATGAAGTTGTGCTGTAGTGCAACTGTTTACTCATTTCATATCCCAGAATTTCTCCTATTCTTTCTATATTTCTTCTGAAACGCATTCTGTCCTGCTGAAGATTTACATCGCGAATCTCTGAAATAAAGCTGTTTAAAACTGAATTTTTTTCTGAAAGATGGTGAACTATCATACCTGCTATTTTGAAGGCTGAAGGTAGGCAGAAAATTTATTAATTTCAACTGCTGCTTTCCTGTAAAATATAAGCTTTAGGTATACTTAAATGACAGATAGGACGTTTAAATTTCGGCAAAGCAACAGGATATTTATAAAATTTATTCCAGATGTTGTAATTGGGAGAGATTTTTGATATATCTATGCTTAAATATAACTTGACTGTGAAAATCGTTTACTTTTTTGGATTACTACTCTTATCTACCGGACTTTTTGCACAGGAGATTCCCATGCGTTCAACGCCTATAGATCGTTCCGAAAGCAAATCGACACCTTTACCTACCACGGTTCCCGTCCCGAAATCTACAAATCCTTTTATAAAAAATGTAAATACCGGTACTTCTTCCTCTTCAAAAAAAGAAGAAGAAAAACCTAAATTTTCTATGTACACAGACAATGGCCTTTTAACCGCCGGCGATTACATTGAACAAAAATGGACAGAAGATAAGAAATCGAGCGAACCTTATAAGCAAGATCAGTACTTAGGAGATTTTAAAACCACCGGGAAATTTGTGGAAATCTACTGTAGAGACTACCAGTACGTAGATGGAGATCGCGTAAAGGTATCGGTAAATGGAAAAGTGGTGCAACCTGATATAACTCTTCCGGGCGGATATATTCCCGTGCTGGTGAATTTAGAAAGCGGTTTTAATATGATAGAAATAGAAGCACTAAACCAGGGGACTTCCGGTCCCAACACTGCAGCTTTTAAGGTTTTTGGCGAAAATGGCGAACTTATTACCGAGAACGAGTGGAATTTATTAACCGGAGCAAAAGCGAGCCTGATTATTGTGAAACAGTGACTTTGTAGTTAATGCTCGAAAACGTATTTCACAATATTTGCACCCATTTTTAATGCCTTCAACCGAACTTCTTCGGGATCGTGATGAACTGCAGCATCTTCCCAGCCATCTCCCAAATCACATTCGTAAGTAAATAAAAGGATCAGACGGCCTTTTTCAAAAAGACCGAAAGCCTGTGGTGGTAAACCATCATGCTCATGTATTTTAGGCAACCCATTTGGGAATGAAAAGGCGCTGTTAAAAATCGGGAAGGAGGACGGTAATTCCTGAAGTTCTTTATCGGGAAATACCTTTTTGAGTGCCTTACGGATGTATGGACTCATTCCATAATTGTCATCAATGTGTAAAAACCCTCCACCGTAAAGGTATTTCCGAAGATTTTCCGCCTCTTCATCGCTAAAATACACATTTCCGTGGCCGGTCATGTGAATGAACGGATACTGAAAAATATCGCTGCTGCCAGGAGTTACGGTTGCCGGTTTTGGTTCTATGGCGGTTCCTATATTCTGATTGCAGAACTTGATCAAATTTTTTAACGAAGTAGGATTGGCATACCAATCGCCGCCGCCCTGGTATTTCATCAAGGCAATTTCCTGAGAAAACCCCTGCAGGGAAAGGAACAATAAAAATACCATCCAGCCTTTTTTCATCGTACTAACATTTATCTTCATTAACCAGCGCGAAGGTATGGCAGGCCACAATACCGGCAGTTTCTGTTCGCAATCTGGAATTTCCCAGACTCACGGCAATCCAGCCTTTTTCGAGAGCTAATTTTATTTCTTCAGAAGAAAAATCTCCTTCGGGGCCAATCAAAATGGTGGCTTTATTTCCGGGAACAATTTCATTTTTTAATGATTTTCGGGGTAAATCATCTTCGCAATGTGCGATAAATTTATCTCCCGAAGTGGTATTTTCAATAAATTCAGCAAAATTTAAAGGTTCATTTATTTCAGGTATTCTAAAATGAAGAGACTGCTTCATTGCGCTTTGGATCACTCTCTCGAACCGGTTCAATTTTACCACTTTTCGTTCGCTGTGCTCGCAAAAAACGGGAGTAATTTCGTCAATTCCTATTTCGGTGGCTTTTTCCAGGAACCATTCATAGCGATCGTTCATTTTGGTGGGCGCGACTGCCAGGTGTAAATACGCCTCAGATTTTTTCTGAAATGTTTTGCTCAGGATATTCGCCACGCACTTCTGCGGATCGGCGTCTACAATCTCAGTTTCAAAAAGAAAGCCTTTACCATTGGTCACTTTTAAAAGGTCTCCTTCCTTTTTTCGTAAAACCTTTACAATATGCCTGCTTTCGTCCTTCGGAAAAAGAATCTGTTTGTCGTTTTCTGAAATATCCGGATGAAAAAATAACTGCATATTTTAAAATTTATACCGAGCGCTGGCGGTTACAGATAGATCTGTAAATTCCTGCTGAAGATATTTATAATAACCGGCAATACCAATCATGGCCGCATTATCTGTAGTGTATTCAAATTTGGGAACATACGTCTGCCATCCATATTTTTCTTCTCCGTCTTTTAGCGCTTTTCGAATTCCGCTGTTAGCAGAAACCCCGCCACCAATGGCTATTTGATTGATTCCAGTAGCTCTTACGGCTTTTTTCAGCTTGTCCATCAAAATCTGAATAATGGTATATTGAATGGATGCGCAAATATCTGTAAGATTTTCACTGATGAAATCCGGATTCTTTTTCACTTCTTTCTGAATAAAATAAAGTATCCCGGTTTTAAGACCGCTGAAACTGAAATCGAGTCCGTCTACTTTTGGTTTGGTGAATTTAAAGGCTTTAGGATTTCCCAGTTTGGCGTTTTTATCTATCAGGGGGCCGCCGGGATAGGGAAGACCCAATATTTTGGCAGATTTATCGAAAGCTTCGCCTACCGCATCATCTATAGTTTGCCCAATCACTTCCATCTTAAAGTAATCTGAAACTTTTACAATTTGCGTATGCCCTCCACTAATCGTCATTGCCAGAAAAGGAAAAGTGGGTTTTTTAAAGTTTTCTTCATCTATAAAATGAGCAAGAATATGGGCCTGCATATGATTTACTTCAATCAGAGGGATATTTAAACCCAGCGATAAAGATTTGGCAAAAGAAGTTCCTACCAGGAGGGAACCCATGAGTCCCGGCCCTTTTGTAAAAGCAATTGCAGATACATCTTTTTTGTCGATATTTGCCTGAGCAATGGCCTGATGAATAACCGGCACGATATTTTGCTGATGCGCACGCGAAGCCAGCTCAGGAACTACCCCGCCGTATTTTTGGTGAACCTCCTGAGTTGCAACAATATTGGATAATAATTTATCGTTCTGTAACACAGCGGCTGCAGTGTCATCGCAACTGGATTCAATAGCCAGAATGTAAATGTTTTCGGAAGTCATTGTAAAATTTGCCCGTGATTATTTTTTTTAAAGAAGTACAAAGTTAAAACATAAAAGCATATCAAAAAATTTTGGAAAATACTACTTAGAACAGTTGTTGCACTGCTTCTGTTTTTCGTGATTTTATTGATTTTATTTTCCATCCCTGCTGTCCAGACTTCGGTGGCAAAAAGATTAACAAAATCTATCAGGGAGAACTCTGATGTAAATGTAAATGTGGGAAGGGTAAGCTTTTCGTATTTCGGTAAGGTTAAACTAAACGACATTTATGTAGAAGATCATCATCAGGATACCCTTCTTACCATAGATGAATTAAAAACTTCCATCTTAGGAGTTTCCAATCTTATTAACAACAATCCTAATATAGGAAGCACTACTGCCAGAGGTTTCAACCTTGACATGAAGCGATATAAAGGAGAAGACTCAGATAATCTTACTATTTTACTGGACAAACTTAAGTCGAAACCATCGGGTAATCCCAAAGATTTTCATCTGAAGGTGAGCGATATCTACATCCAGAACGGACATTATAGCTATGTAGATGAAAACAACGAGACGCCTGAAATAATACGTCTGGATAGCCTTTCTTTACAGGCAGAGAATCTTAATGTAGTGAACGACAGTTTTTCGGTCAATGTAACTTCATTGCAGGCATTAGAAGGAAGGGGAACAAAAATAAAGGATCTCTCAACAAATTTCAGTTATTCGCCTACGCAGATGAATTTTAAAAATTTTGAACTGCTTACGCCGAATTCGGATGTGAAAGCGGAAATTACCTTCAATTATACCCTCGAGGATTTCTCAGATTTTGTTAATAACGTAAATGTAGACGCTCATTTTAATAATTCTGAAATCTCTTCGACAGATTTAAAACATTTTTATGATCCCTTCGGAAAAAATGAAAAAATCAATCTTTCCGCCCATTTAACAGGAACGCTCAACGATTTCAAACTCGATGATCTTGCTTTGGAAGGAATGGACAGAAGTAGCGCCCACGGCGAAATAAGCCTGACCGGTGCCTTTCCGGGCAAACCGCAGCCTTTTCAGCTAAAAGGAAAGTTTTCGAATTTTTCTTCAAATTATTACGACCTCGTACATTTGCTGCCCGGAGTATTGCGCGAAAAGCTTCCGGTTACGCTTCGGGAATTCGGAAATCTTAATTTGCAGGGAACCACTAATTTAACTAAAGATGCACTTGATGCAGATGTCAGCATTAATACTCAGCTGGGGGCGGTAAAAGCAGATATAGCAATGCATCACTTCAACGATTCACGCAACACCACTTATAAGGGAAATCTCATTTTTAAAGATTTCAATATAGGAAAACTAGTGGATAACAAAAAGTTAGGAAAAGCCAGCCTAAATCTGGATATAGACGGAAAAGGATTCACCTCTGAAAGTCTGAATACTCAGGTGCGCGGCCGAATTTCTAACTTAAAGTACAATAATTACAATTATTCAGATATCCAACTTTTGGGGAATGTGCGTAATTCGGTGTTTAACGGAAATTTCATTTCTCACGACAAAAACTTCCAGGTAGAATTTAACGGATTGGTAGATGTTTCAAAAGAGGAAAACATTTACGATTTTGAAGCTTCTGTAGGTTATGCAGATTTGAATAAACTCAACTTTATTTCCCGTGATTCTTTATCGATCTTTAAAGGAGATGTGATCATGAATATGGAAGGAACCACGATTGATAACGTAACCGGAAAAATAACCTTAACAAACACTTCTTATAAAAACACACAGGATCTTTATCATTTCGATGACCTTACTGTTACTTCCAGCTTTAATAAAGACGGAGAAAGAACAATTGCGGTTGAATCTCCCGACGTTATAAACGGGAAAGTAACGGGGAAATTCAAGGTTGCCGAAGTAGGAGCCCTTTTCAGGAATTCCATCAGCAGTATCTATACCAATTATAAGCCTAAAACCATTACGAACAACCAGTACATGGACTTCAATTTCGATATTTATAACAAAATAGTCGAAGTTTTTTATCCTGAAATTACTCTGGCTCCCAATACCTATATCCGTGGAAGAGTGGAATCGAACGAATCTGAATTCAAATTAACTTTTAAATCCCCAAAAATCAATGCGTTTGGCAACATGATGCAGGATATAAATGTGCAGGTAGATAATACCAATCCTATTTATAACACCTATGTAGAAGCAGATAGTGTGGCAACAGATTTCTATAATTTCTCGAAATTCAGTTTAATTAATGTTACGCTTCGGGATACACTGTTTATTCGCTCGGAATTTCAGGGAGGGAAACATAACAACGATGTTTTTAATCTTAACTTTTTTCACACGATCAATAAGAATAACAAATCGGTAATAGGAATACAGAAGTCTGATATTAAATTTAAAGATAACATCTGGTATCTGAACGAAAACAGCAATAAAAGCAATCGGATTGTTTTTGATAATAACTTTAAAGATCTCACTATCGACTCTCTGGTAATGAGCCATAAAAATGAAATAATAAGCCTAAGCGGGAATAAGAGAGACTCCACCTATAAAGATTTCAAAATCAAGTTCCGGGATGTAGATATAGGAAAAATTACGCCCGATATAGATAGCCTGGATATGGCCGGAACCCTTAACGGGAATTTGAATTTGTTACAGAAAAAAGGGGCTTACTTTCCAAATACTTCGCTAAAGATCGATAGCTTGAAAATCAATGATACTCCTATGGGCAATTTGCAGGTGAACGTTGACGGCAATGACGATCTTACCTTTTATAAAGTTGACGCTACCCTTAAAAGAAAAGAATTTGAATCTTTAAATGCACAAGGTGGCATTACTGTAAACGGCGGCCCACCTACCATTGATCTGGATGTAGCACTGCGAAAATTCAATCTGGCAGCCTTTAGTCCCCTGGGAGGCGTGGCTATAGATAAAATTAGGGGTTTTGCCTCGGGAGATGCCAAAGTAACGGGGAGTTATCGCAATCCCGATATAACCGGAAAGTTAAATTTGGAAAAAGCAGGGGTACGAATTCCTTATCTCAATGTGGATTTCGATTTTAACAACGATGCCGTTGTGGACCTTTCCCAGCAAGAATTCAACTTTAATAATGTCGGAATAACCGATACTAAATATAAAACTCAGGGAATTTTAAACGGAAGCATTACCCATAAGAATTTCAGGGAATGGTTTCTAAACCTGCAGGTCACTTCCGACCGGTTGGTGGTTCTGAATACCAAAGCCGATCAGGATGCACTTTATTACGGAACAGCATTTATAGACGGTTCGGCATCTATAAAAGGGCCAACTGATGAATTGGTTATAGATGTAAATGCTACCACGGAAAAAGGAACGGTCTTTAAAATACCTCTTAGCGATACGGAAACAGTGGGTGACAATTCTTTTATACACTTTTTGAGCCCGGAAGAAAAAGCCTCGCGACTTGCCGGAAAATCTATTGAAATACCCGAAGTAAAAGGCCTGGAACTGAATTTTGATCTCAACATTACCAACGACGCCGAGGTGGAAGTAGTAGTAGACCAAACCAGTGGAAGTACCTTACGAGGCAGAGGAGCAGGAAACCTCCTGATCGAGATAAACACCAACGGAAAATTCAATATGTGGGGTGACTTTGTGGTATACAAAGGGGTTTACAACTTCAAGTATGCGGGGTTGGTTCAAAAAGTATTTCAGGTGCGGTCGGGTGGAAGTATAAACTGGGACGGAAATCCTTTAAGGGCGCAACTAGATGTAAGCGCTGTTTATGAAGTGCAGGCCAATCCGGCAGTTTTACTGGAGAATCCCTCTGTAAACCGAAAAATCCCTGTCGACGTTGTTATCCAGTTACAGGGACAAATCGCGCAGCCCGATATCACCTTTAATCTGGAATTTCCCAATGCGAGCTCGGTGGTAAAATCCGAGTTGGAATATCGCATAAACGATCGGGCAAGTCGCGAATTACAGGCTTTGTTTCTGGTAACCCAGGGCTCTTTCTATAGCCAGTTTGCCATCGGTCAAAATGCCATAACAGGAAATCTTGTGGAAAGAGCATCCAGCCTTGTAAACGATATTTTTGCCGATGAAAACGGCAAGTTCCAGGTGGGTGTGAACTATGTTCAGGGAGATAGAACCCCCGATCAACAAACCGTAGACCGATTCGGGCTAACGCTTTCTACCCAGATAAGCAAACGGGTTCTAATAAACGGCCAGGTGGGAATACCGGTGGGGGGAACTACAGAATCTGTAATTGTTGGTGATTTTGAAATAGATTTTCTTTTGAATGAAGACGGAACGCTAAAAGCGAAAATCTTCAACCGCGAGAATAATATTCAGTATATAGGAGAACAAATAGGATTTACACAGGGTATCGGTCTTTCCTATTCGGTAGATTTCGACACTTTTAAAGAACTGATTCGAAAGATATTGAATAATGAAATCGTGAAATCTCCAAAACAACAGCAACAGGAGAAATCGGCGAAATCACTTGCTCCCGATTATATCGTTTTTCCCAAGCAATAAAAAATCAGTATTATTTTATCATTAAAACAAGGACCAGAGTTTTTGAATCTCTCATAAGTTTGTATTTTTAAATTTAAATTCACTAAATGGCAAAAAAGATAAATCGTATTGGCGTAATGACATCCGGAGGAGATTCTCCAGGGATGAATGCGGCAATTAGAGCAGTGGTACGGGCATGTGCTTATTATCATATTCCCTGCGTAGGTTTTTACCGTGGATATCAGGGAATGATTGAAGGAGATTATTTTGAAATGGATGCGCGTTCTGTCCGCAATATTATTACCAGCGGAGGAACCATCCTGAAATCTGCCCGTTCCAAGGAATTTATGACTGTAGAAGGAAGGCAAAAAGCGGCAGATGTGCTAAAAGAAGCCAAAGTAGATGCCATGATCCTTATTGGAGGCGACGGAACCTTCCGAGGTGGAAAGTTATTGAGTGAAGAACATGGCATTTCCGTGATAGGAGTGCCGGGAACCATCGATAATGATATCCATGGAACCGATTATACTATTGGGTACGACACGGCACTAAACACCGTCGTAGAAGCCATAGACAAAATTAGGGATACGGCGAGCTCTCACAACAGACTTTTCTTTGTGGAGGTAATGGGTCGCGACAACGGTTTTATAGCTCTAAACAGCGGAATTGGCGCGGGAGCCGAAGAAATCTTGATTCCTGAAGAAAATCTTGGCCTGGAACGATTGCTGGATTCCTTAGAAAGAAGCCGACGTTCCGGAAAAACCTCAAGTATCGTAGTGGTTTCTGAAGGAGACAAAATCGGGAAAAATGTTTTTCAGCTGGCGGAATATGTAAAGATGAATCTTCCTGACTATGATGCTAAAGTAACAGTTTTAGGGCATATCCAACGCGGCGGAAGTCCCTCGTGTTTCGACAGGGTTCTGGCCAGCAGGTTGTGCGTAAAGGCTGTAGAGCTTTTACTGGACGGACAAAAAAATCTGATGGTGGGTTTTGTGCAGAATCGTGTACAGGAATGCAGTCTGGAAACGGCTTTAAAAGGAAAACACAGTATCAACAAAGACCTGCTTCGCATTTCTGATATTTTATCTACCTAAAAATGAATATAGCTATTATTGCCCACAACGGGAAAAAACCGGAGATGGTTCAGTTTCTGAATGAGAATAAAACCATTCTTCATTCTAAAGATATTCACCTGGTTGCAACGGGAACCACCGGCGCCAGAACAGAAGAAGCAGGATTTGAAGTAGAAAAACTTCTTTCCGGTCCTTTGGGTGGAGACGCCCAGATAGCTTCCAGGATAGCCGAAGGAAAAATAGATATGGTGATCTTTTTTCGGGATCCTTTAGATAAACATCCACACGAACCCGATATTTTTATGCTTATGCGCCTGTGTGATGTTCATAATATACCTCTGGCAACCAATCCGGCGACTGCAAGATTATTGATTAAAGGGATTTAGCAGCGATAACGCTTATTTCCACATTCACATATTTAGGTAAATTGGCTACTTCAACAGTCTCTCTTGCCGGTGCGGTATCTGCGTTAAAATAGCTTCCGTAAACTTCGTTTATCTGTGAAAAATTCTTCATATCACTTATAAAAATAGAAGCCTTTATCACGTTTTCAAAGCTCATTCCGGCTTCTTCAAGGATAGCTTTTAGGTTTTCCATCACCAGTTTGGTTTCTTCAGCAATAGAAGCTGTTTCAAGTTCTCCTGTTTCAGGATTTATAGCGATTTGCCCGGAAGTGTAAAGCATATTTCCTGACATAATGGCTTGGTTATAAGGGCCAATAGGTGCTGGGGCCTTTGAAGTATTTATAATTTTTTTCATGATTCCAATTTTATGTTCTTTAAATTACTGCTCTATAATTTTCTGTCGGGAACTTTTCGTTTATCATATTTAATGTCGCTCAGCATCGAAGATTTTATTCCTATAAAAAAGTACCAGGAAGCACGTGAACTAAAAGGTACCCAGCTAAAATTCATCTTCCAGCTATCGAGATCACGTTCAAAACGCAGCTGGGTATAGGTAAATCCGCCATTCTTAAAGTCGAAACCAGAAGAACCACCCACCGTCCATTTTGGTGAAAGTTCCACATTTCCCGAAAACATAATAGAGTGGGAGGAGATCTCGTTTTGCCGGGCAATATTATTATAGGTCATGGAATACGCCAGCGTGAGATCCCACGGAATTTTATAATGGTACCATTCGCTTTTCTCTTTTTTGTCCTTATTCTTCAAATTTTTATCGTCATAAAAACTTCCATCGAGATTGGGATTTTTTCCGAAGAGATCATCGGGTCTTCCTCCATTTCTGAAGGCTTCATTGTCAAGTTTATCTTTGTTTTCAGTATCTTTTTCAAAATCCTTACTGGAGAATGAATAACCAAAACTTACATTGGCCGAAGTGAATCTGAACAAACTTCCGCCGTTATTGATATTCAGCTTATCTATTCTTCTGTTGTTATTGTCCAGAGCATAAATATCCATATTCGCAGCCAGGTTGATGTCCAGTTTATTCTGAATAATAGGAACACTCCCGCGCAGGCTGATGGGAGAAAGGCGAAGTGAATCTCCGGCAAGATTGTAGGCGGCACTTAGATTAAAATTATTTAGCAGCGTAACTTTTTTGGGTTCTGTGGCCGTGCTGTCCTTATCGCGCACCTTTGCTTCCAGCGTGTTACTGATAGAAAAACCGAGCGAACTGGCAAATAGCCTTCCCGGTGCGCCAAAAAGAGTTCCTTCGAACCTGGAGTAATCTACATATTTGTTTAAAGTAGGATCTATACTGTTAATGATCTCATACTGATCGTAATATTGATCGAATGCCGGGTTGTAACTATAACTTATAGAAGGCCGCATGACATGGCGAATGGCCTGAATTTTTTTATCTTTTCCGAAGTTTACCTGCCCGTAAACGGTGGTACCAATACTGGCGTTGAAATTATAGGTTCGGTATGTATCGAAACCGCGAACCGTATCTATTACTACTTTCTGCTCCACCTGATCGTAGGAACGATCAAAAGTTTTAAATAGCCAGTTTTCTTCAAAATTTCCACCCGCACTTACGCTCAGATATTTAAAGAGTTTAAAGTTGGTAGAAACAGGAATGGTCTGTTTGATTCCTGAATTGGCATCTCGAAACATCTCGGGTTTAAAAAATAAAGAATCGAAAGTTCTTATTCTGTTTTCTCCTCTCAGGGTATACTGAAAATTTATATTCTGAATAAGCCCTTTTTTGGTACCTGTTTTTGGCGCTAATGGGTAAATTCTTGCCACACTGGCTTGTACCGTGGGCAATGTCATATTTATCTGGCCGGTGTTGGTGTTTTGAGAATGCGTAGCAGTAACGCTGAAATTTACCTGCGGATCTCCCGGAAAAGTCTTAGAATAGGAAACAGAAGAACTAAGTGTATTATTTAAAAAATTGGCAGTATTGGCCTGGC
>JBAVQO010000276.1:0-2402 GCA_049694135.1 Gillisia sp.
CTTTACCACTCCCTGCTGCACCAGCTGTAGCAATTTACGTTTACTTACTACGGTATGGCTTAAATTACGCCTCGCAAATTCACGTTGCTTTGGTTTAGAATCTCCTTCTTCACTCACCTCATCTATAAACCAGTTATAAAGTTCTCTGTGCGGAAGAAATTCCAGGGTACAAAATGAATGAGAGACTCCTTCAAGAAAATCGCTTTCTCCATGTGCCCAGTCATACATAGGATAAATCTTCCATTCATCGCCGGTGCGATGGTGTTTCTTGTGCAAGGTTCTGTACATTACAGGATCTCTCATCAGCATATTGGGAGAAGCCATATCAATCTTTGCCCTTAATACATGGGCGCCTTGGGCGGTTTCTCCGTTCTTCATTTTTTCGAACAATTCAAGATTTTCTTCGACAGAACGACTTCTGAAAGGACTATTTTTACCTGGAGTGGTTGGAGTTCCTTTTTGTTCAGCAATCACTTCAGAAGGCTGACTATCTACATAGGCATCTCCATTTTTGATCATTTCAACAGCCCAATCGTATAATTGCTGAAAATAATCTGAAGCGTAACACTCCTTATCCCATTTATAACCCAGCCAGAGAACATCTTCTTTTATAGCGTCTACGAATTCCTGCTCTTCCTTGATTGGATTGGTATCATCAAAACGCAGATTTACCGGCGCTCCGAATTTTTCTCCCAGTCCGAAATTTAGGCAGATAGAGCTCGCGTGGCCAATATGAAGATAACCATTTGGCTCTGGAGGAAATCTGAACTTCAGATCTTCTCTGGAAAAGCCATTATGCAAATCTTCTTCTATAATCTGCTCGATAAAATTGAGCGATTTTTTTCCTTCTTCCATAGTTTAAATAAAATAGTGCGCAAAGTTATCAAAAATTCAGTGGGGAATCCCACTTCTGTTCTCTTAAGAAAGGTTTAAATTCTTCAGGCTTTCCCCCTTTTTTTAAATAAGGCTTAATATCTTTGAAAAAAATAAAAGCGTGGGAACCATAAAATTAAAGAATATAAAGGTATTTTCTTACCACGGATGCCTTGAAGAAGAAGAAAAAATAGGAAGCGATTACCGCGTAGATCTCAAGATAAAAGGAGATTTACAGGCCTCTGCAGAAAGCGACAAACTTTCCGATACCATAGATTATGTTCATTTAAACAAGATCGTGAAAGAAGAAATGGGCAAGCGGGCCAAACTCCTGGAGACTGTGGCAGAAAGAATCATAAACCGCGTTCTAAAAGAGCTGGATAAGGTTAAAAAAGTAAAAGTATCGGTTTCAAAAATCAATCCTCCTATTGGGGGAAATGTTGGGATGGTAACTGTTTCAAGAAGTAAATCGAGATAGTTTTTACGGAAACTGGAATTTTTTATTACATTTGCCATCCAAAAATCGGGCATCGTGGCCGAGTGGCTAGGCAGAGCTCTGCAAAAGCTTGTACAGCGGTTCGAATCCGCTCGATGCCTCAAAAAAAGCTTCCTTTCACAGGAGGCTTTTTTTATAAATCTGAATTAAATCAGGTATTAAAAACCACATTATCTGGCTGAATAATCTCGATCTTGTCCTGAAGATTATCCATTTTATGAGGAAAAACGCCTCTAAAGATAAGAACCGCTCCAAAAACAACCAACAAAATACTTATCGCTTTCTTAACTCGGTAAATTCGTGAAGGCGTGAGCTTTCTGTTTAGTTTTTTTGCCACCAGAATTTTAAATATATCGAAAATGAAATAGGTAATTAAAACGGTCGAAAAGAATATGGCAATGCGGTTGGTATCCATCTCCATAGTAGGGCCAAAAACAATTATTAAACCTAACCAGAATCCCAACACGCCAATATTTATGAAATTTAGAAGAAATCCTTTGGCAGCAAGGCCAAAATAATCGCTTTTACTCAGCTTTCTCACTTCAGGATCATCTTCTTCAATAGGATCAGATTTTTTGGTCTGAATAAAAGTCATGACTCCGTAAGTGGCAAGTATCATTCCGCCAAAAATAAAAAGCGCGGGATCATCTTTTAACCGGGCAAGCAATTTAGAGGTACTGAAATAGGCGATAAAAAGGAAGATAGAATCTGCCAGTAACACTCCCAAATCGAAGCTAACTGCCGCCCTAAAACCCTTAATGGCAGCGGTCTCAAGGAGAACAAAAAAAACAGGCCCCAGCAAAAACGCCAAAAAAAACCCCAGAGGAATTGCTGTCAAGATATCCTGAATCATACACAATTGTGATTTTCACAAATGTAAGATTTTAGTTTATCTTTTTTATTGTTCCTCCAAAAGTTGTTTCCTGATCTATGGTTTCCGGGTTTCCATAAATATATATGTTGCCGCCTGCTTTTGTACTGGCTTTTACATATTCTTTGGCATTAACGTTGGCGTATCCGCCCCCTATTATCT
>JBAVQO010000277.1:0-1942 GCA_049694135.1 Gillisia sp.
GTGTTCTTCAGGCTCAATATCTTTTAGGCCGTAGTCCAAAAATAAGCCCATGTAGAGGGCATGGTCATTTTCAAGCATGAGCTTGACTCCTGTTTCCAGATTGAGCACCAGATTTGTTTGAAGCTCAAGATTGGATCTTGCAGTGTTAAGTCGACCAAAATCACCGAAACCTGCAAACATGGGGGCACTAAGTTCTGCATTATATTGCGGATAGTATCCGCTGGTGTTTAAAGAAGAGGCCGCGGCATTATATTCTGACTGAAGCACAAAGCCCACTGCTGCGCCTGCTGCTGCATAAAATCGTATAATATTCCCAGTTTCGTATTGAATTTTTAGAGGTACATTCAGGAAATACGCATATTGATGTTCACGAAAATTTTCCATCTGATACCGAAATTCAAATTGTTCTCCTTCTATATCAGCAGTAGTATAGGTGTCTTCTATGGTTGAAAGATATGCCGCACCTTGCGTGTACTGAAGCTCAGCTCCTGTGCCGATGCTCCAGTTTTCAGAAAGATAATAGGAATATCCTGCACCCAGGCTTAAGCCATTTTCCATATTATTTTTATCCTGTAGAACTTTGTAATCGAGTTTCGAGAACAATCCCTTCAGGTAAAAAGAAACTTCATTTTTAGATTGACCATAGACCTTCCCCATGGTGCCGAAAACTATCATGAGCAGTAATAACTGGAAGTTGAATTTCCCACGATAGGTATTTTTATTATTGGTTTGCATTAGAGTTTTTTTTGATGAATTAAAATTGTCGTTCATTATCGAACAATAAATCTGAGAGATTTACTGTGTGTGCTGGTTTTAATATTCAGGATGTAAATTCCCGCCTGAATGTCATAAGGCAATTCGATATTGGTGATTTTCCGGTTGGAACTTATCCTTTTAAGGAGTACTCCATTTAAGTTATGAATGGAAAGCTGCATAGTTGCCAGTTCTTCTTTTGGAAAATCAGCAAACAGAGCCATAGATTCTCCCGCATGTACTGGATTTGGTGTCAGTATCACCTTAAAGGAACTTCTAAGTTGCACAACGGTAGAGCAGGTTTTTAGAACTTCTCCGTCTTCAGTGGTCATTTCCACATAGTAATTGCTTTCTTCATCCAGTTGATCTGTGGCATTATCGCCTTCAGATAAATACTGGCCCGTAGAAATCAATGTTCCATTTTTGTACCATTTGTAGCTTGTGAATCTATAGCCTCCATTGGTAGCCGGATTGTTGTTGACCAGCAGCACGTTATTAAATTTCTGAACTACGATATCTTCAAAATTGAAAGTTTTTTCAATTTCAATATTATAGGTTCGGGTCGTGTAGCCGTCTTCTGAAGTTACCGTTACGGTTTCTTTGTAAATGCCGGGAACAGGCGTGGCGATTGTAAACATTTCTTCATGATCTGCAGAAGAGCCTCTGTTTGGTTCCAGATGTATTTCTACCTTGTCTTCATTACTTCCACAACCAATGAGGTAATATATGTCTGTGGAAGGATTGGAGTAGGAGGTGCCATCAATAACTACATTGTTTAATCGTGCATCACTGCTCAGAATATTGAGAGTTCTGGTAACAGGTGTTGCCGCTTTATAGTTCTGATTTCCCTCTTGAGTAGCAATTATACTTATTTGACCTGCCGCAAGCAATTTTACAAACCCCCGCTGACTTACAGTTGCTGCAGGTTCAGCATCTTCGGAAGCATAAGAATAAGTTAGAGCTAAACCTGAAGTTGAGGTTCCTTGTAAAAGAAAATCCTCATCGGTTTGAAGGTTTTTATCTGAAAGTTCTTCAAAAGTGATACTTTGAGCAGCCTTTTCTATACTCAGATCAGCAGTCAGCACTTTATCATTATAGTTATCCTGGCTTACGGTAGCAGTAACTGTGTATTTTCCTGCATTGATTTGCCCATTATTAGCATATTCTACTGTAGCACCTTCTGGAAGAC
>JBAVQO010000278.1:0-3581 GCA_049694135.1 Gillisia sp.
GTTACAGTATTCTAAAACTTAACCTATGATTAAAAAATTACTAATTTTAATACTTTTGGTATGCCCTGTACTTACCTTTTCTCAAACACTTTACAAGACTATTAACTCCACAAAGCTGGGGAAAGAACGCGAACTGAAGATCCAGCTCCCAAGGAATTACGACAAGAACACAGAAAAAACATATCCTATCCTGATTGTTCTGGATGGTGATTATTTGTTCGAACCTATAGCCGGAACCGTTGATTATTATTCTTATTGGGATGATATCCCGGAAATGATCGTAGTAGGAATCAATATGGATTCTTCTCGGACCGACGATGCTTACTACAACGCTAATAATTCGCTTCCGGAAAAATCCGGCGCCGATTTTTTTGAATTTATAGGTATGGAGCTCATGCCTTATCTGGACAACAATTATCGCACTTCCACCTTCCGTATCATCGCCGGCCAGGACTTGACTTCAAATTTTATTAATTATTACCTGTTTAAAGAAAAACCATTGTTCAGCGGATACATCAATTTAAGTCCGGATCTCGCCCCCATGATGGAAAAACGCATCGTCAGCGCACTTCAGAATTCAGAAAAGAAAATCTGGTATTACCTGGCTACTTCTTCCGAAGATATAGAGCAACTGAAGAAACCCATTCTTGATCTGGATAGCCAGCTTCAGGCGCTCCACAATAAAAACGTGTATTACAATTTCGATAATTTCCAGGGGGAAACTCACTATACACTGGTAGCCAAGGCAATTCCGAATGCCATTGAAGAAATGTTTGAAGTGTACCGCCCGATTTCGGTAACCGATTATAATAAGATCCTTCTTCAGACCTCGGTTTCAGCTTACGATTACCTGATACAGAAATACGATGATATCAACGACCTTTTTGGAATTGAGAAAAAAGTGAGTATCAACGATTTTATGGCCGTTTATCAGGCCATGGAAAAACGGCAACAGTGGGACCAGCTAAAGGATCTGGCTAAACTCGCAGAAAAAAATTATCCCACCACCATGCTCGCCACCTTTTTTGAAGCGAGGTACGAGGAAGAAACGGGTAATCCCAAAAAAGCGATGCGCGATTATCAAAAGGCATATGGGCAACAACCCATTGCTTTTTTAACCGTGGATTTTATGATGGACAAAGCACAAAAAATAAAGGATGATTTCGGGTATTAACCTGTGGTATTTCCTAAATTTGTCCACCTATGGCCAAAACAAAAACTCTTTTTTATTGTCAGAATTGCGGCACACAACATTCTAAATGGCAGGGGCAATGCAATTCCTGTAAGGAATGGAACACGCTGGTAGAAGAGGTGGTACAAAAACCAGATCAAAAAGACTGGAAATCGCAGACTTCTCCCGAAGCAAAAAGAGTTTCGAAACCTGTAAAAATTACAGAAATTGAAGTTACCGGTCTGCCCCGGCTTAACACTCAAAACTCGGAATTAAACCGGGTGCTGGGCGGGGGCATTGTGCCCGGCTCTCTTATTTTGCTGGGCGGGGAACCCGGCATTGGTAAAAGCACACTTTTACTTCAGGTAGCACTACAATTGCGATACAAAACCCTTTACGTTTCGGGCGAAGAAAGTCAGCAGCAAATTAAAATGCGTGGCGAACGTATAAATCCTGCCCCCGCAAACTGTTTCATTTTAACCGAAACCAAAACCCAGCATATTTTTCGGCAAATAGAAGAAATGCAGCCGGAAATAGTAATTATAGATTCCATACAAACCCTGCACAGCGATTACATAGAAAGTTCGCCGGGAAGTATTTCCCAGATAAGGGAATGTACGGCCGAACTTATAAAATATGCAAAAGAGACCGGAGTTCCGGTAATTTTAATCGGCCATATTACCAAAGAAGGAAGTATTGCCGGCCCAAAAGTTCTGGAACATATGGTGGATACCGTGCTTCAGTTTGAAGGCGATCGAAATCATGTGTACCGAATTTTACGCGCCCATAAAAACCGTTTTGGTTCGACCCACGAGCTGGGAATTTATGAAATGCAGGGCAGCGGATTGCGTGAAGTTACCAATCCTTCAGAGATACTGATTTCTAAAAATGAAGAAGGTCTAAGCGGCACTGCTATTGCGGCCACTCTGGAAGGAATGCGCCCGCTAATGATAGAGATCCAGGCTTTGGTGAGTTCTGCTGTGTATGGTACTCCACAACGTTCTGCAACTGGATATAATGCAAAACGCCTGAATATGCTGCTCGCCGTGCTGGAAAAAAGAGCGGGCTTTCGATTGGGAGCTAAAGATGTTTTTCTGAATATCACCGGGGGAATCAGTGTAGACGATCCGGCTATAGATCTCGCGGTTATTGCCGCCATTCTTTCTTCTAACGAAGATGTTTTTATAGAAAAGGATATTTGTTTCGCCGCAGAAGTAGGTCTGGCTGGAGAAATACGGCCTGTGCCACGTGCAGAGCAGCGAATCCTCGAAGCCGAAAAATTAGGTTTTGCAACTATCATGATTTCCAAACAAACGAAGCTGCCAAAAAACAATTACCACATCAAAATCCAGCGAGTAGCGAGAATTGAAGATGTGGTAAGTTTTCTTTTTGGATAAAAATTTTTAAGGCGCCGGATTAGGAATTTCGGTGTGTACTTTATTGATTTCCGTTATCACTTCAGAGGAAAGCTCAAGATCGATACTGTCAATATTTTCCTTTAACTGGACTGGTGTCGTCGCTCCAATTATGGTACTGGTAACAAAAGGCTGCCTGTTTACAAAAGCTAACGCCATTTGTGCCGGAGACAATTCATGATTTCTGGCTATCTGATAATATCTTCTGGTTGCTTCTATCGCCTGAGGGTTGCTGTATCTGGTATATTGTGCAAAAAGGGTAAGCCGCGCATTTTCTGGTTTCGCATCTAAATATTTTCCGCTTAAACTGCCCATCCCGAGCGGAGAATAAGGTAATAACCCCACGTTTTCTCTATGCAAAACTTCAGTCAGACCAATTTCATCTTTTCTGTTAAGCAGGCTGTACGGGTTTTGAACGGTTGAAATTTTTGGAAGTCCTTTCCTGGATTCTTCCACACAGCGCATGACGCCAAAGGGTGTTTCGTTTGAAAGTCCAATCTTTCTCACCTTTCCTTCTTTTATAAAACTGTTCAATACATTAAGAATCTCATTAAAATTATCTTGCCACTCTTCATCTTTATCGAGATGAAAATCTTTTTTTCCGAAGAAATTGGTAGTACGTTCAGGCCAGTGCAGCTGATACAGGTCCAGGTAATCTGTTTGTAATCTTTTCAGGCTCTTTTCCAGGGCTTCTTTTAAAGCATCTTTACTGAATCCCAGGTTCGGACGGATATATTTCATTCCGTTGTTGGGCCCCGCTATTTTAGAAGCTAAAACAATTTTATCGCGATTTCCCGTTTTCTTCAGCCAGGTTCCAATAATTCGTTCTGTGCTTCCCTGGGTTTCTTCACGTGCCGGGGTGGAATACATTTCGGCGGTATCTATAAAATTTACTCCCTGTTCCAGCGCGAAATCTAATTGAGAATGACCTTCTTCTTCTGTGTTTTGTTGTCCCCAGGTCATGGTTCCCAGGCAGATTTTACTCACTTTTATTT
>JBAVQO010000279.1:0-5028 GCA_049694135.1 Gillisia sp.
TGCAAAGGGTATTCGGAAAATCATACAGCCCCAGAAATCCCGGAACGGCATTTTGTTCTCTAATAAAGTCTTCTGCCAGTTTATCGAGTTTCAATGTGGTTACTCCCGGCTTTATTTCTGAAGCTAACATTCCCAGAGTCCTGGAAACTACAAGCGCACTTTCCCGCATTAATTCTATTTCTTCCCTGGTCTTTGTTTTGATCATAAAATGTTTTTAATTCTTAAAATCCCAATAAAGCGATTTCTCCCACGACTTAATCTGAAGGAGGGCTTTAAAAATGATTGTTCTTTTTTATACTGAAATTGAATCTGATCCTTTTCTGTTTTTATAAATGGCTTAAGGTTCCTTATTTTGGAACCTGCCTAAAAAAAATAAAATATACAGGAACCTTCCTGAAGTTCTATTTGGCGTACGAATTTTTATAAGGTTCGCCACTTACTATTTTAGCGATGTCTTTTGCTAAAGATTCGCGGGGATGTTCAACAAAACGATTGACTTCTTTTCCGTCTTTTATAAAGATAAAAGTAGGAACTCTAAAGATATCATATTTTTCATTCTCTTTGTTAGGAGTGGTTTTACTATAATCTACCCCATAAATGGTAAGATTAGAAAGATCGTAACCGGCTTTATCTAAAATTTTGAACATTTTAGGTACCTCTCTTTTACTGTCATGACACCAGGTTCCCATAAAAGCTATTATTTTGTAGTCACCAATATTTTTATCTATGGTTTCCATAGCTTCTTCATCTGGAGTGTAACTGTCGTATCCCGTTTGAAACCAGGTGGAATATGGTTCTTTCTGAAGATCTTCTTTATGGAATTCGCCCAGGATCATTCCCTGCTGAATTGTTGGCGGCTGATGTACCTCTTGTTTTGGAGCAGGCGGATTTTTTGCCACTGAGGTATGATTTGCGTTTCCGCAACTGGTTATAACGCTTAACAATAAAATAATAAAACTCATTTTCATGGATTTTGGATTAAAGATTCCTGGGTCATTAATTCGGGTTTTGTAATTCCCATTAATTGTAAAATGGTGGGGGCGATATCTCCCAGTTTTCCATCTTTTACTTTTTTTACATCTTCATCTACCAAAATGAATGGTACAGGATTGGTAGTGTGGGACGTATTTGGAGTTCCATCGGGATTGATCATTACTTCACTATTTCCGTGGTCTGCAATAACCAGCACGCTGTAATGGTGTTTTTTTGCCGCTTCAATAACATCTTTAGCGCATGCATCTACGGTCTCCACTGCTTTAATAGCTGCTTTCATAACTCCCGTGTGTCCAACCATGTCGGGATTGGCGAAATTCAGGCATATAAAATCCGGTTTTTCCGAATGTATTTCCGGAACGATCTTATCGCGAATTTCGAAAGCACTCATTTCGGGTTGTAAATCGTAAGTAGCTACTTTAGGCGAATTACACATGATGCGTCTTTCCCCTTTAAAAGGTTCCTCTCTTCCGCCGGAAAAGAAAAAGGTAACGTGGGGATATTTTTCGGTTTCAGCGATCCTGATCTGTGTCTTGCCGGTATATTCCAGGACTTCGCCCAGGGTGGTTTTTACGTTTTCTTTTCTGAAAACCACGTGAATATTATTGAAAGTCTTGTCGTATTCTGTAAGTGTCACAAAGTATAAAGGCATTTTCTTCATCTCGTAATCAGGGAAATCTTCCTGGGTAAGAGCACGCGTAAGTTGCCTTCCGCGATCGGTTCTGAAATTAAAGAAAATTACCACTTCCTCTTCTTTTAAAGTAACTACAGGATTGCCGGAGTCGTCGGTAATAACAATGGGTTTTATAAATTCATCTGTAACCTCATTGTCATAGCTTTCCTGGATCGCCTGCAAAGGATCTGTTGATTTTTGCCCTTTTCCTTTCACTATTAAATCATACGCTTTTTTTACCCTTTCCCATCTCTGGTCACGGTCCATAGCGTAGTATCTTCCTATAATGGAAGCTAATTTTCCATTTGTTTTAGTGAGATGTTCCTGAAGTTCTTTTATAAATCCTTTACCGGATTTCGGATCTACATCGCGCCCATCGGTAAAGGCGTGAACATATTTTTCTTTAATCCCGAATTCTTCGGCAGCGGTTAAAAGTCCTTTTAAATGATCGATATGGGAATGCACTCCGCCATCGCTTACCAGACCCATGAAATGGACGGGTTTGTTATGGGCTTTGGCATAATCGAAAGCTTGTTCAAGTGCTGGTTCCTCAATTAAACTGTTATTTTTAACAGCTAAATTGATTTTTGCCAGATCCTGATACACGATTCTTCCGGCACCAAGATTCATATGTCCCACTTCACTATTTCCCATCTGCCCATCCGGAAGTCCAACGTTCATTCCATGGGTCAGCAACTGGGAGTGAGGATATTTTTCTAAAAGAGAATTAAAATAAGGAGTTTTAGCCTGAGCCACAGCAGATATGGCGGGGTCTTGTGTAATCCCCCAACCATCCAGGATCATCAGGATGACTTTTTTATTCATTGCAATAATTTAGGTAGGGCATAAAGATATGAACTAAATACTGCTTGATTAAATTAGGCTTATTAATGTTTTATTAAAACTGAAGCTTTTTCTACAAGCAAATGGGCTAATTTTTCTTTTTTCAAAGATATTAAAAATGTTAAAATTACAGTTATTTTTTTTGGCCGCATTTATTAAAAAAATTAAGACCTCTCAGGAAATAAAATTAAAACGCGCTCGTTTAAAGGTTGTTGTGTTTCTTCTTTAATTATTTTTAACTAGCTGATTATTGATTGTTTAGTTGTTTTTAATGGGTTCAAAATAATTATGAATGTAAAATGTTCAATTACAATAAAAAATTTGTATGTTGGCATCGTATTTGGAAGAATTTAACAAAGTTTTTAATTTTTAACCTCAATATATGACCTACAAACTGTTGACGGTAATTGCATTTTTTTATGCTTCCCTTGCCTTTGCTCCAAAACCTTCTGCTACTACATCCAATCTAGCAACTTCTAAAAATCTTCCTTCTAAAAATTCTGTACTGAGTGTCGAGGAAAAAATCGACATCAGATACACAGAATTTGTAGAAAATAATACCAGTGTGCCTTCCGAAGAAAGCTTCAGAAACGGAATGATTGGATATTATAAATTATTAGGAAAAAACAAGGTTAAGAAGAAGATTCTCACCATAATAGATTTTAGCCTTTCTTCTACCAAAAAAAGAATGTGGGTGCTGGACATGGAGAACAACAAAGTGCTTTTTAATAACCTGGTGGCTCACGGGCAAAAAACGGGGGTGGAATTTGCTTCAAAATTTTCGAATGCTCAAAATTCCCATGAAAGTTCTCTTGGCTTTTTTTTAACCGGTGAAACTTACTACGGAAAAAACGGTCTTTCTTTATTTATAGACGGCCTGGAAAAAAGATTTAATTCCAATGCCCGAAAGAGATATGTCGTGATTCACGGTGCCGATTATGCAACTGAAAGTTTCGTAAAAAAGGTAGGAAGACTGGGAAGAAGTTATGGTTGTCCTGCTGTGCCTGCAAACATTTCGAAAGAGCTTATTAATACCATTAAAAATAAATCGGTGGTGTATGTATACTCGAAAGATGAGAATTACAACCGACACTCGGCAATGATAAAAGCCTAGTTACAGCTTTTTATACATTACTATATGAGTACAGACCCCGGGAATATCAAATTTTTCTCCCTGGGTCTTATATCCGAATTTTTCATAAAAACCTATTGCAGTTTCCCGGGCGTTGAACCAGATTAGTGGAGTTTGAGATATGGCCGCGATTTCTGTTTCCCCTTCTTTTAAAATCTTTTTTCCGAATCCGTGTTTCTGAAATTGGGGAAGAATAGCCATTCCTCGTATCCGGAACTGGTTTAAATCTGTAAAAAGAGGATTGGACATTTTTATGAAACTACCCACTCCGGCAAGATTGTTATGATAGAAGATTCCCAGATGGAAACTTTCTGGAGAATAATCTCCTTCAAATTCGCAATCGCTTACTGGTTTTCCCGGTCGCAAAACTGTCTGGCGGACAGAAATTGTTTCTGAAGCAGGAATTTTCTTTATGCTAAGAGATTTCAAAGTTATTCCGCCTGAAGTTCTCTGTATTCTTCATGTTTTTCAAACTCCTGTTGTGCAAAATCACAAAGAGGATCTATCTTTAAATTTTTCGCTCTCGCGAAGTCTACCGATTTTTTAAGCAATTTGGCAGCCAGCCCTTTTCCTCTCGCTCTTTTTTCAGTCTCGGTATGATCAATAACCATAATGCCATTATCCTGTCTTGTATAATTGAGCTCTGCAACGATTCCATCTTGATCTTCAATATAGAACATTCCGTTTTTTTCGCTCTCTTTATGCTGTATTCTATCTTCCATCATTAAAGTTTATAAATTCCGTCTACAATACCATATTCTACAGATTCCTGGGCATTCATCCAGTAATCCCGGTTAAAATCCTTCATCACTTTTTCTTTTGTCTGTCCGCAGTTTTTTGCCAGGATTTCGGCACTGATTTCCTTTATTTTCAAGATTTCGGCTGCCTGTATTTCGATATTCGAAGCCTGCCCCCTTGCTCCGCCACTCGGCTGGTGGATCATAACTTTGGCAAGCGGCTGGATAAATCTTCGTCCTTTGGTTCCGCCTGAAAGCAATATAGATCCCATAGAAGCTGCCAAACCAGAACAGATGGTAGAAACCGGGCTTTTTAAGGAAGTCATGGTATCATATATCGCAAATCCATCGGTTACGAATCCCCCGGGACTGTTTATAAAGAATTGAATTTCGTCATGAGATTGAGAATCCAGATATAATAAGTGTTCAATGGCGTGTTTAGCATTTTTGCCGTTTACTTCGCCCCAGAGAAAAATTTTTCGTTGTTTTAAAAAACTACTATCTATGAGGTCCTGTATTTTGCGGGTTTTATTTTCCATGCGTTTGAATTCTAATTTTAAAATTTAAGCTAAAATTATGACTATTTTCGCAGAAAACAAGAGTATGGAATTGGCATTTAACAAGATTTTACAAGAGCAGCTAAATGAAGT
>JBAVQO010000280.1:0-10138 GCA_049694135.1 Gillisia sp.
ATTTAAAATCTTTAATAAGTTCAGGTACGTTTTGAAGCAGGTTGAAGAAAAACATGCGTAAATCGGTGGGGCCGGATTCCAGAATATCGATATATTCCTTCATTTTCAGCTTTTTTGCCGGGCCATGACTTTTCTGTTTTCCTTTTGCCGGCTGGCTGTCATACAGCGGCACAATGATTTCGCCCGCTTTCTGCCTGAAGTAGTCAAAATTCCATTTTTCCCTTGCCGGCCAATCCTCACTCAGGTTCTCTAAGATTACAGGCCGCTGCGGAATAAAATATTCCTTCAGAAACACTTCTTTGCTTATATTTTTAACGCGTGGAACAGATTGTAAGTTAAGATGCATTCCGAAGAAATATTAAAGATTTACATCCTGGTCCTGGCCTTTTCCTGCGCCTGAAGGTTTCTTTCGATCCTATGCCCGGGGCGGGTCCATTTAGGTTTTTCTCCTAAATTTTGATATTTCGATTCTTCTGCAGAAACACTTTCCGGCTGTGCTTTTTTCTCAAATGCTTTTTGAGGGGTTAATCCTAATGCTTTAAACATCTCCATGTCTTCATTTACATCGGGATTTGGCGTGGTTAACAGCTTATCGCCTGCGAAGATGGAATTTGCACCGGCAAAAAAGCACATCGCCTGTCCTTCTCTGCTCATTTGTGTTCTCCCGGCAGAAAGTCGCACCTGTGTTTCCGGCATCACGATTCTTGTTGTTGCTACCATTCGTACCATTTCCCAGATAGAAACCGGTTGTTGTTCTTCCAGAGGAGTTCCTTCAACGGGAACTAATGCATTGATCGGCACTGATTCCGGCTGAGGATCTAAAGTCGCCAGAGCTACCAGCATTCCTGATCGATCTGCTTCAGATTCTCCCATACCAATAATTCCCCCGCTGCACACCGTTACATTGGTTTTGCGAACATTTCCAATAGTGTCTAATCTGTCCTGATAGCCACGGGTAGAAATTACTTCCTTATAATATTCTTCTGAAGAATCCAAATTGTGATTGTAGGCATATAATCCTGCTTCTGCCAGGCGTTGCGCCTGGTTTTCGGTGATCATTCCCAAAGTACAGCAAACTTCCATATCGAGCTTATTGATGGTACGCACCATCTCCAAAACGGAATCAAATTCTTCACCATCTTTAACATTCCTCCAGGCGGCCCCCATACAAACCCTGGAACTTCCTGCGGCTTTTGCCCGTAAAGCCTGTGCTTTTACCTGGTTTACGCTCATTAAATCGTTGCCTTCAATATCGGTATGGTATCTTGCTGCCTGCGGACAATAGCCGCAATCTTCTGGGCATCCTCCTGTTTTTATTGACAAAAGTGTAGAAACCTGAACGATATTGGGATCGTGATTTTTCCTGTGTACGGTAGCCGCTTCATAAAGCAGCTCCATAAAAGGTTTGTTGTAAATTTCCAGTATTTCCTCTTTCGTCCAGTCGTGTTTAATTGCCATAAAATTGTTTTGTATTCAAAAATAACTAAAACTAAGGTTTCTTGCTTGGTTGAAATAAAAAGATTTTGTCCCGCAGGCTTTTTATGACGGGTTTTAGAAATCTTTTAGGTCTCTTTCCGAAATCAACTTCTGCTCAGTAATACACTTACCGCATTGCCCCCAAACCCTACCGCATTCACCAGAATGGTATCCAGTTTTGCAGGAGCCTTGCTTATTTCAGAAAAAGGAACCGTTATAAATTCCTGATGCTTAAGCATTAAAACGGCGAGTTCCATGCTCAAAATACCTGAAGCGCCGAATGTGTGTCCTATCTTCCACTTATTAGATGTTAATGCAGGTGTACTGTTTTCTCCAAAAATCTTACGAATGGCGTTCACTTCGGCAGCATCACCTTTAATGGTTCCGGGAGCGTGCATGACCACTGCGTCTATCCTTTCTAAAGGTGTATTTCCTATAGCCATTTTCATGGACTTCTGAAGACAGTCCGCATTTGCCGAAATAGAAGCCGGGTGCTTCAATGGTTCGGTGGCGTAACCGATTCCACTTATTTTTGCGAGGCTGTGGGCTGGAGAATTTTTTAAACAGAGCACTCCGGCTCCTTCACCTAACACCATCGAATTCCTGGTCTTATCCATTTTTAAAGCTTCGCAGGGATATTCTTTTTCTTCGGAAGCATAAATCTTCATCGCCTTCATTTGCGACAGCGTAAAAGGCGTCAAAGAGGCTTCACTTCCACCGGCAAGAAATTTTTCTGACAGCCCCGATTGCAGCCAGGCTATTCCGTTTAAAACCGAATGCAGCCCGGTAGAGCAGGTAACACTATGCGAAATTTCTGGCCCGTTGCTTTGAAGATCCTGGGCTACCCAGGAGGAAATATTCCCGAGGGTGGTTGCGGGTGATGCTAAAACAGCAGCTTTTCCTGTTTCTAAATATTCCCGATGATATTTTTCGAATAATCCGGTAGCGCCTCTGGAACTTCCTATGTTGATTCCAATGCTATCGTGCCGACGCCAACCTGCATCTTTTGTGGCTTTTCGAGAAACATAGATGGAGAAAAGCACCGACTCGTCAAGATCTTTAAAATGTGGGTTTTCATTTCTTAATTTCTCTATTTCCTCCTTTACTTCAGCAGGTAAAAAAGCAGCAAAAAAAGGTTGGGCCTCCGGGTTATTATAGGTAATAAAGGAGCGGGGACTTTTATAATTGTTCCAGATTTCTTCGGCAGTACTTCCCAAAGCAGAAACACTGGACAGCGAAGCAATATAGGCAGGGTATTTCAAAATTCAGATTTTTCAGCAAAAATAAGCGCTGCACAACAACGAATAAATTTTAAGTCATAAAATTTATCGATTACTCCTCTGTATTGTAATATAAATTCAGAATGGAATCTGGTTCTTCCCGACCTGAAAAAATATTCTGAAGCTTTTCTGTAATTTCTGAAGGTATCAATTGCTGCAAAGGCTGCTCTACTTTTTTAATAAACGGGAAGGTTTCCCGTAACTGTTCGTCCCATTCCTGATGGAAGTTAGCGAGATCATCTGGATATACAGTAGTTCGCGTCGTGCCTTCATTTTTGGCGTTGAATTCTTCGGTGACGTTTAAATAACCATAATCATCTGTCAATTCTTCTCCCGGATGGATATCCCGAATGGCAATTTCGAAATCGTAAGCGGTGCTCAGACAATTCGATTTAAAACTATGATTCACATATTTGGCGGTATCCCAGCACATCACAAAGTTTCCTTTATTGTTCCGAAAGGTATATTTTTCTACCATTTCCCGGGCCAAATGACCCATCGCAGAAACTTCTTTTGGGGTATATATGCGGTCCAGTTCATCCTGCACCCAGGTGATGGTACCTCGGGGAATAAGACGGGTTGCCACCACACCATATCCTACCTCTTCACTTATAAACTGAACTTCGGTATCAGGATGAATCATAATGTTCTTCTAATTTTAATTTAAGGTATTAAATTTTTCGACTGAATTTCAGCCGGCGAAAATTTTAACTAAACCTGAACATTATGCCTGCAAAAAACTTCTTCACTCAAAAGATTCAAGTAGTTTTTCTGCTGAAGTATAAATTTTACCTAATTGCTCTGCAGAAATAGTGTACGGCGCCGAGATATAAATGGTATTTCCCAATGGCCGCAAATAAATTCCGTCATTCATAAAGTGGCTGAAGAGTTTATTCCGCAGACTGCCGTAGCGTTCCATTTCCACCTCCAGATCAAAAGCAAAAATAATCCCCAGCTGACGCAGGTTTTTGATTTTGCTATGGCTTTCGATCTTTTTCGCGAAAGCGGCATGCGAAGCCGATATTCGCTGAATATTCTGCTGAATTTCATCAGATCTCAACAATTCCATGCCCGCCAGAGCCGCAGTACAGGCCAATGGATTCCCAGTATAGGTATGCCCGTGAAAAAGCCCTTTTGAAATATCTTCATCATAAAAAGCATCGAAAATTTTTTGGGAGCAGGAAGTAGCACCCATAGGAACCAGACCTGCCGTAAGCGCCTTGGACAGACAAACCACATCGGGCGTAGTCTGCATATATTCTGAAGCGAAATTTTTACCCGTTTTACCAAAACCCGTCATGACTTCATCGGCAACCAGAATAATATCTTTGCTCTTACAGAACTCCAGAATTTTATCAAGCCCTTCGCGGTTATGCATTTTCATTGCAGCCGCACCCTGAACTAAAGGCTCATATATAAATCCGGCCAACGGAGATTGATTATGTAAAGCTTCAATTTTTTGAAGAATTCCATCAGTGTTCTTCCCATTGGGAACCGGAATTCTTACCACCTGGATAAAATGATCTTCAAAAGCGCCATTATACACCGATAAACTGGAAACAGACATGGCGCCAAAGGTGTCGCCGTGAAAACCTTCTTCAAAAGCCATCATTACCTTACGGTTATTCCCGAGATTGTGATGGTACTGCAAAGCCATTTTTATACCTATTTCGGTAGCTGTGGATCCATTGTCATTAAAAAACACCTTTTTTTGGCCTTCCGGCAGAATGTTTATCAATTCTTCAGAAAGTCGTATCGCAGGTTCGTGCGTAAATCCGCTGAAAACCACCTGATCCAGCTGCTGCATTTGTTCGCTTACTTTTTGAATGATAAAATCGTTGCAATGCCCGTACATGCAGGTATACCAGGACGCGATGCCATCAATATATTCTTTTCCGTCTTCGGAATAAAGAATACAATTTTTGGCTTTTTTAATGACCAAAGGAGCCGAACTTGTTTTATGCTGTGTTAAAGGATGCCAGATATATTCCTGGTCTTTTTCTGTTAAATTCTCTAAAGTCTTCACACTTTCCATTCTCTTTTATTTTCTTTTTTCCCGGGTTCTAAGCGCTCCGATATGCCCAGTGAAGCAATATTTTTGCAACCCAGCTTTAATTTTTTTTCACCTTTCACCTCTCAATTCTCAATTCTCAATTCTCAATTCTCAATATTTACCTACTTAGTTTTAAAGCCGCTTCGACAGGCTCAGCGAATCTTACTTTTGTAATTTAGGCTCAATTTATTTTGGACTTCTCACTTCTCACTTCTCACTTCTAAAATATTCATTTTGCCTAAACCTTTCTGCGTATTCCTTAACCACATTTTCATCAAAATAAGGTTCATTTTCTATTCTTCCTATACAGGTAAGTCCGCTTATCTTCAAAATAATATCTTCGGTTGAAGGATGTTTATCGCCATTAAAAATAATTCCGGCGATTTTTAGATTTCGCTGTTTAAGCATCTCTACACTCAGGAGGGTATGGTTAATACTTCCTAAATAATGCCTGGAGACCAGAATAACTTCATCATCCGGGCGGATTAAATCCAGGATGGTTTCTGTATCATTCAGTGGTACCAAAATTCCGCCGGCTCCTTCTATTACAAGATTGTTTTCAGTGTTCGGACGTTCGATTTTTTGTGCTTCAATCTTTACTCCATCTATTTCGGCCGCCGCATGAGGGCTCATGGGAGTGTTTAATTGAAAAGCATTGGGATGAAAAACGGTGTTTTTATTGCTTACCAGATATTTTACTTTATGGGTATCGCTTTTATCGAGATCCCCAGCCTGGATCGGCTTCCAGTAATCGGCTTTTAATGTTTCGGTTACAATAGCTGCAGCTACTGTTTTACCTACCTCGGTTCCAATTCCGGTTACAAAATATGTTTTTTTCATTTTAATTTTTATTTTTTACAAAATTAGCCAGCACATTTAAAACCGCCTCGATTTCCTCTTCGTAATTGTAGCTGTGCAGGCAAAACCTGAGTCTTTCCTGTCCGGCAGGAACGGTCGGGGCCAAAATGGGCCGCACATCATATTCATTTTTCTGAAGAATGGCTGCTATTTCCTTTACATTGGTATTTCCGGCAACGATACAGGATTGAATGGGAGAATTGCTCTCGAGAAATGATTTTTTCAGTTGAAGTTCCTTTATTTTCCTTCTGAAGAAAAGTACGTTTTTTTGAAGTTTTTCCAACTCGGAAAAAGAATCTGAAATCAGGAGTTTTTGATAGGCGGCCAGAATAGTTGCAACCGAATGTGGCGGAAGCGCTGTGGTATAAATAAAACTTCGGGAGAAATTTATAAGATATTCCATTAGTTTTTTACTTCCCAGGATGGCGGCTCCATGTGCTCCCAGGGCTTTACCGAAAGTAACGATCCTTGCGAAGACGCGATTTTCCAGGTTGCCGGCCGATATAAGTCCTCTTCCATTTTTACCAAAAATCCCTGTGGCGTGCGCTTCGTCTACTACCAGAAAACACCCGAATTTCTCGCATATCCCGGCAAGTTTTTCCAGATCGGGAGTGTCCCCGTCCATAGAAAACACAGATTCGGTCACTACATATACATCAGCCGTTCCAGCTTCTGGAGATCGCAGTTTATTCTCTAAGTCCGCCAGGTCATTGTGCCGAAATTTTATGGATTTCGCATGACTTAAAAGAATTCCTTCCCGAATGGAGGCATGCGAAAACTCATCAAAAAAAATGATATCTCCCCGCTGCGGAACACCGGAAAAAAAACCTGTATTTGCATCGAAGCCGGAATTATAAATCAAGGCCCCTTCTGACATGTGGAAATCGGCAATAGCTTCTTCGGTAAGTGAGAATAGCTCGTGATTACCTGTAAGCAACCTCGAACCGGAAGATCCATTGTGAAAAAGCCCATGTTGTTTTATGATTTCTGATGTGGAGTTCCAGATCTCTTCAGAAACAGCGAAACCCAGATAGTCATTAGAAGAGAAATCGATTTCACCTTTGCGTTTTCCTAACTTTCTGAAGGCGTTGTTCTCCTTTCTATTTTCAAGTCTTTTCGCTACTTTTAAAGGGAAATTTTTCATTTTGTAAAATTACAATATTCAAAAAGCAAATGGACGACGAATGGATAGAATTTGGAATACGATTAGGCGCAGCGGCTATTTCGGGTTTATTAATCGGTCTTGAAAGAGAACTGCGGGGCAAAAGTGCCGGCTTGAGAACCAATGCTTTGGTAGCCGTAGGATCTGGTGTTTTTGTAATAATTTCCCTCACATTCAAAAACAATCCTAATGTCGATCTTACGCGCGTTATAGGGCAGGTTGTAACAGGAATAGGTTTCCTGGGAGCCGGAACGATCCTGCATTATAAAAATAATGTAAAAGGGCTTACTACTGCTGCCACCATTTGGTGTAGTGCGGCGGCAGGATGTTTGGCCGCCTTAGTC
Organism: Gillisia sp.; assembly: GCA_049694135.1. Taxonomy (GTDB): domain Bacteria; phylum Bacteroidota; class Bacteroidia; order Flavobacteriales; family Flavobacteriaceae; genus Gillisia. The sequence goes on from JBAVQO010000280.1 coordinate 7,174, forward strand.
ATGTACGAAGAACTGGCTGTTTTTACGGGCATAGTTCTGGTAATAAACTACGGGTTTAATTTCATCGAAAAGATCTTCGGAAAAAAAATTAAACTCCGAGACCACGAAAAAGATTGATTCCCGCTGGGTTTTTTTATTATAAACTTTCCAGAAAAATAAAAGTTCCTGCACCGGCAAGAAAACCCAATGCTGCCAACCAACTTATTTTCTTTAAGTACCAGATAAAATCTATTTTTTCCATTCCCATAGCGGCAACTCCGGCTGCAGAACCAATAATGAGCATACTTCCGCCGGAACCTGCAGAATACGCTATAAAATGCCATACCGCAGCATCCAGGGGCGCGGTGTACATTCCCATAGAGGCGGCCACCAATGGCACGTTGTCAATTATAGCAGAGAATACTCCCAGAATTATAATCACAATATCCTGATTGGGAATATTTGTTTGAAGGAATTCGGCCAGATACCGCAAAGTACCCACATCTACGCCATCTATCACTCCGTACACAAGGGCTTCGAGGGCAGCAACTGCCATAAGAATACCGAGGAAGAAAAGAATACTGGAAATTTCAATCCTGGATAAAGCTTTATGAGCCGAATATAAATGCCTGTCTTCTTCACTAAAATCTTCTTCGGGGTGAATATATTCAGAAACCAGCCATACGATTCCGAGGGCAAACAACATTCCCATATAAGGAGGTAAATGAGTAACGGCCTTAAAAACCGGCACCGACAGAATAGCTCCCAGGCCTACAATAAGCATTACTTTACTGCTTAAAATACGCCCCTGCCCATCATCTTCTTCCGTATTCATTTCAACATCTCCTTTAAAAATGGGCAAAGTGGAAGCTATTGCAAAAGGTAACGCAAAGCACACCACCGCGGGAAGAATCACGTATTCAATGAGCCCCATGGTTGTAATTTTATTTGCGATCCAAAGCATGGTAGTGGTCACATCGCCAATGGGAGACCAAGCTCCACCGGCATTCGCAGCAATTACTACAAGGCCCGCATACCACATTCGCTCCTTAGGATTGGTAATTAATTTTCTTAGAAGAGTTACCAGTACAATAGTGGCGGTAAGGTTATCGATCATTGCGGATAAAAAGAAGGCAATAACTCCGGTAATCCAAAGGAGTTTTCGTTTGCTTCTGGTACTTACCGCGTCTTTTAGTATTTCGAAACCACGGTGAAGGTCTATTAACTCTACGATAGTCATCGCTCCAATAAGAAAAATAAGAATCTCTGAAGTTTTTCCGAAGTGATGTAACAAAACACGACTAAAACCTTCATCTGCCGTCTCGGGATTTTGTGCAAAATTAAACACATGTCCTTCCGGATTTAGAACACTGAACCAGTTTTCCCTAAAGCCAATTGCTAACAAAGACCACATAATCGCAGCCATTAACAGAGCCGGAACAGTTTTGTCTAATTTTAAAGGGTGTTCCAGAGTTATTATTAAATATCCCAGAACAAAAATTAATACGATAATAGAGTCCATTCAAAAAATAGGTTTTGCAGCCACTAATGCGGGCTATAATTTCTAAAAAAACATACGGATAAATGTAAACCGGGCTTTTTGCATCTTCTACCCCAAAGCTCCTTAACATTATTGGTATGAAAACAAATATAATAGTAATTATTTAAGTTTTTATAAGGAATTTTAGGTTTAGTAAAATCAGGAATATCAGAATTGAAAGCTTGTTAAAAATTTGGGGAGAGAAGGGATTCTTTTTCACTCAGATTCTTAAAAATGTAAGTTTTACATATATAATTTTTTTCCGCCTCAAAAAAAATAATCTAGATTTATTGTTTATCAATAACTTTAGGATATATTTGTTATCGAAAAACAATAATTAATGAAAACAACTTCTTCCATAAATCCTCCTATTCTTCTGAAAACAATTCTCGATATTCTTTTCATATTTTTGATAGTTGGACTTATAGCGTATTTAATTTTTACTCCCATTATTTTATTTTCGGGAAGCAATTTCAGTATTAAAATTTCTGATATTGAAATTCACAAATTGACGATAACCGTTTCAATATTGATAATTCTAAATTTAATGTTATATACAGGTTTTGTATATATGATCTACAGGCTTAGAAAACTTTTAGGACTATTCTTCACAAAGAAATTATTTATCCCGCGCCAGACAGGTGATTTAAATTTAATAGGAAAATTAATAGTAGGCCTAAGTTTAGGAAAAGCTATACTCAACTTTTTGGTGAAATTTCTACTTGAAAACGATCTTGATCTCAGTCTTAAAACTGGTTATCTGGATAGTTTATGGTTTAGCTTGGCAATAGGCTTATTTTTTATTTATTTAAGCAAGATCTTTGAAAACGCGAGAATATTAAAAGAAGAAAACGACCTAACCATTTAGGTATGCCCATTCTTATAAATCTGGATATAATCCTGGAAAAAAGAGGGATGAAAAGCAATGAACTTGCCGAGAAAATAGGTATAACCACGGCGAATCTTTCCATATTAAAAACAGGCAAGGCCAGAGCTATTCGATTTTCTACTTTAGAAGCAATTTGCAAAGAACTAAATTGCCAGCCGGGTGATATTCTTCAGTATTCAGAATAAAAAAAGCCCTGTTTCCAGAGCTTTTAAAAATTTTTTACTGAGCAGATTAGGTTAATCGGCCAGTACAATGGCTTTGTTGTCTTTCATTTCCAAAACGCCTCCTTTTATTGCGTAAAAAAGAACGTCGTTTCCTTCCTTTCTAAAATCTTTGGAAAGTTTGGCAGGCTGGGCGCCAGAAAGATCTATTTTCACATCACCTTTAGCTAAAAGAGATACAATCGGAGCATGATGATCCAGCATTTGGAATTCCCCCATTACTCCGGGAACTTTTACTGCCTTTACTTCAGCTCCAAAAACCACGGCCTCGGGAGTTACTATTTCTAAATACATATTTTCGGTATTGAGTACTGAGATTTTGAGATGTTAGCTGTA
>JBAVQO010000281.1:0-2922 GCA_049694135.1 Gillisia sp.
ATCCTAAGTCTAGCGTGTCTACCAATTCCACCACGCCCGCATTAAATTTTACAATACTTAGGACTCATTGTAAAACCTGCTTAACTTAGTAAGCGGGTGCAAATATACATAATTGTTTCATTTTTCAAATAGCAGTGAAAAAAAATATCTATTTATTATCTTTGGAAAAATTCAAAATCTAAAGAATGAAAGACGTAAAGAAGTACGTAACAGAGAATAAGGAAAGATTTATAAATGAATTAATAGAACTGTTAAAAATTCCCTCTATAAGTGCCGATAAATCCTATAAGGCAGAAATTATAAAAACAGCAGAGGCTGTTAAATCAAGACTGGAAGAGGCAGGTTGCGAAGAAGTTGAAATATGTGAAACTCCCGGTAATCCTATTGTTTTCGGAAAAAAAATTATAGATAAGGACCTTCCCACGGTGCTGGTTTACGGGCATTATGATGTACAGCCGCCAGATCCTGTAAATCTTTGGGACAGCCCGCCTTTTGAACCTGTTATAAAAAAGACCGACATTCATCCTGAAGGCGCCATTTTTGCCAGAGGTGCCTGCGACGATAAAGGGCAGATGTACATGCACGTAAAAGCGCTGGAGTATATGACCACACAGGAAGAGTTACCCTGTAATGTAAAATTCATGATCGAAGGCGAAGAAGAAGTGGGTAGTGAAAGTTTAGGCTGGTTTGTATCCCGGAATAAGGAAAAACTTTCTAACGATGTAATTCTTATTTCAGATACCGGGATGATCGCTAAAGATTCGCCATCAATAACAACAGGTCTTCGTGGACTTAGTTATATGGAAGTTGAAGTCACCGGTCCCAATCGCGACCTGCACAGCGGATTGTACGGAGGAGCCGTGGCGAATCCTATAAATGTGCTGGCAAAAATGATTGCTTCGTTGCAGGATGAAAATAACCATATTACCATCCCGGGTTTTTATGATAAGGTAGTTGAAATCAGTAAAGAAGAGCGTGAGAAAATGGCAAAAGCGCCCTTCGATCTTAATGAATATAAAGAGAAACTCGACATTGCCGAAGTACAGGGAGAGAAAGGTTACTCTACCCAGGAAAGAGCATCAATACGGCCTACTTTGGATGTTAACGGAATTTGGGGAGGATATACAGGCGAAGGCGCTAAAACGGTATTGCCATCTAAAGCCTATGCTAAAATTTCGATGCGCCTGGTGCCCGATCAGGACTGGCAGGAAATAAGTAAGCTCTTTACCAAATACATAGAAGATATAGCTCCTAACAGCGTGAAGGTAAAAGTAACCACTCATCACGGTGGGCAGGCGTATGTCACGCCTATAGATACTATGGAATATCAGGCCGCAAATGATGCGTATCGTGAAGCTTTTGGAAAAGATCCCATCCCGCAGCGCAGTGGAGGTAGTATTCCTATTGTTTCTTTGTTCGAAAAAGAAATGAAAAGCAAAACGATTTTAATGGGATTTGGATTAGATACCGATGCTATCCATTCTCCAAATGAACATTTCGGAATTTGGAACTTTTTAAAGGGAATAGAAACAATTCCGTTGTTTTTTAAACATTTTGTCTTGTTGACTGAAAAGCAAAAGGAAAAAGTATCTCAAAAGGTAAATTAATATCTTGTAGAATTTAGTTTACATCCGGATCTGCACAGATCCGGATTTTTTATATTTTTTAAATTCTATGTTTGTAGAACGAAATAATTATTCTACATTTGTAGAGTAAAAATGAAATAATGGCCTTATCGAAAGCTGAAGAGCAACTTATGCATATTTTATGGAAACAGGAAAAAGCCTTTATGAAGGATCTTATCGAGGCTTATCCGCAGCCTAGACCTGCTTCTACTACGATCGCTACTTTGTTAAAAAGAATGCAGGATAAGAAATATGTAGATTATGTTCAGGAAGGAAGATCACGGGAATATTTTCCGCTGGTAAAAAAGAAAGATTATTTTTCGAGGCAGGTAAATAAAATGATCAAGAGTTTTTTTGATGATTCTGCCAGCCAGTTCGCTTCTTTTTTTACTAAAGAAACCGATCTTTCTAAAACCGAGCTGGAAGAACTAAGAAGTATTATAGATAAGGAGATTGAAAATAAGTGAAAATGGAAGTGTACATCTTAAAATCGGCGGCTTGTTTGGCAATCCTGTTGCTTTTTTACAAAGTAGCACTCGAGCGTGAAAATATGCACGTTTTTAAACGCTTTTATCTTCTCTTTACCCTTGTTCTAGCTGCGATTATACCGCTTATCACTTTTAAAAGTTACGTAACAGCACCGGCTGCGGCAGATGTTGTTTTTACCAATGCTTCAGAAAATGTTACATCCCGAATTTCAGAAAGCCTTCAGTTTAATTACCGCTACCTTTTTTATGCCTTGTACGCCGCCGGAATTCTATTTTTCAGTATAAAGTTCTTTAAGAATTTATATGAACTCTTCAGTAGAATTCATAAAAACCCAAAGGTTTCTTTTGGCGCTTCAATTAGAGTGTTATTAAAGGAAAAACTGCCGCCACATACCTTTTTTCAGTACATCTTTTTAAATAAAAATGAATTTGAAAATGATACCATTCCGAAAGAAGTATTAAAACACGAAGAAGCACATTCCCGACAGCGACATAGCCTGGATATTGTTTTACTGGAAGTATTTCAGATTATCGTCTGGTTTAATCCGCTGGTATATCTGCTGAAAAAATCTGTAAAACTCAATCACGAATTTTTAGCCGATAGCGCCGTGTTAAAATCGGGAGTTAATTCTCATCATTATCAGCATACACTATTAAATTTTTCATCAAAAGATTTACACAGTACGCTGGTAAATCCTATTAATTATTCATCAATCAAAAAACGTTTAACAGTTATGAAAACACAAACCTCAAAACCGGTTCTCTGGTCAAAAATTGTACTTATAATTCCCATTCTGGCACTTTTGTGC
>JBAVQO010000282.1:0-2091 GCA_049694135.1 Gillisia sp.
TCGAAAACCGGGGAATCTTCTTTTAAAGAATACTCGTATTTGCTTCGTTCTTCAGAAAGGGAAAGAATTCGCCCCACGCCGCTCACAATACTTCCTTCGTTTATTCCGGCCACCGAGGGTGCAGGAACATTGGTGTAATCTGATCGGGTTTGAAGATAATTCTCCAGGGTATTGTAATAATCCAGTTGCCTTCTCACTTCTTCCTTCTGCACATCCAGGGTAGAAAGTTTATTCGATATTTCGGAACTTTCCGCAGAAATATCCATAATGGAATTTTCGTCCTTATATTTATTGAGCTGCTCTTCTACCAGCTTTAATTCCCTGGATTTTACCGCGAGACTGCTGTCGATAAATCGAATGGTTTTAGTGGCAAACAGGTTTTTACGCTTCAGCATATTTTCGCTTAACACCGCCACCGAACCGTTCAGGTAATCTACAATTCGCGCTTTATTACCTCCCGCCAGCGACAGATTTAAAACCGAAGAATTCTGATTTTCAGGTGAAACAGCAACTCCCATATATTGTCCCACCACAGAATCGAAATTCTGAAACTGGATATAAAATTTCTTGCCGGCCTGCAAGGGTTGCTCTGTTCTGGTGATTACCCCGCTAAAAAACGGCAAATTTATAGGCTGCCCTATTTTAAAATCTTTACTGAATTTGCCGGGTTCCAGCTGTACACTCCCTTTTTCTTTCGAACCATAAGTCTGTGTTCCAACCGACGAGGGAAGGTTTGCCGATAAAGTAAAAGTTACCGGATCTTTAAAAACAATAGTCATGGACAAATACAGGGCCTGCGGCATAGTGGTATCTACCTCCACTTTAAAAGGCGTTGCCCCATAGGCATCTATCCTCTGATATTCTCCATCGGTCTGGTACTGTAAATAATACTGAAGACGCTCCACCACTTCTTCATTATGAGAACGGGAACGCAAAATGGTGATCGCGGTGTTTACTTTATCTGAAGTTCCTCCCCAGTTAAAGGTTAAACTGGTATTCGAAGTAAAAAAAGGATTTTGATCATCCTTTATAGAAATGCTATTTCCAAGCCGATAAACCGGTAGTTTTCTAACATTGTTATAATAGGCAACGCCCAGGCTTATGGCTACAGATACTACCATGAGCTGCCAGTAACTGAAAATTTTCAAGACAAACCCTCTAAAATCGAAGGTGGAACCTACATCACTAATATGATCGTCCTCGTTGGCCATATTACCTTGTTATTATTAATATTACAGAAGTTAATACGGTAAAAATACTGGCTACCGTTCTAAACACTTCCAGCCCGGTGGTACCAAAGCCTAGAGCCTTTTGCGGCAAAGGATTTACAATAATAAGATCATTAGGCTGAATATAGTAATAAGGACTTTGAGTAGCGCTTATTTTTGTAAGATCTATCGTATGTATTTTTTCTCCTCCCGGGGTCTGCCGTATAATTCTTACTTTAGTGCGATCGCCTAAATCTCCTATTCCCCCCGCATTTGCAATAGCTTCCATAATAGTAACCTGGTCCTTATATATCACCTGACTACCCGATCCAATTTCTCCCAGAGTGGTGTACCTTATCCCGGCCAGTTTAACGGTCACAAACAAATTGGCTTCATCTTTAAAATAGTTCTCCAGTAATTTCTTTTCCAGTAGTTTGCGAACTTCTTCCACAGTATAACCCAAAACATTTATCTCTCCAAGTAAAGGAATTCTGATAGCGCCGTGTTCATCTACTCTAAACCCGTTATTATATAAAGCTTCTTCTCCGGTAGCATTTGAGCTTTGTTCTCCCACAGGATTAAACATTCCTACTACATCCTGATCCAGTGCCTTAACCCGAATACTTAACAAATCGTTTACCTGAATTCTATAAGGTTTATGCAGCCTCTGAACTGAAATAATACTATCTGCAGAATTTTCGGTTTCCTGCAAATATTTAAGTTTTTTAGTAGGAACACAGGCTGTAAAACTTAAAATTACAACCAGAAGACACAAGGGCAGCTTATATTTCATCGAAGAATATTCTATAGTACCTTTAGGTAAAATTTCGCCGGCCAGGCTATTTTAAAAGAAATGTTACTGTATTTCTATTTTAAACTTTCC
>JBAVQO010000283.1:0-1863 GCA_049694135.1 Gillisia sp.
ATTGGCATCATATAAATACAAATGCCCCCAGTTATCCTTTTCAGAATACCACATGAACTCATCTTTCCCGAAAAAATATCTCCAGTTTACCGTTCCCTGCCCAGATTCGTACTGCGTAGGCACTTCATCTTTGAAGATCTCTTTCACAGCACCGGTTTCGGCATCTGCCACGCGTAACTTTTCAACTTTATGATCCCGTGAAGTTGACACAAAAGCAAGTTTGCTGCTATCGTCGCTCCACTGGTTATCGTCGAAAGAACCGTCGCAGGCAATGTCGTCGCAAAGAGTGCCACGACGCGGATCTGCAGGAACATCAAGTCGAATTATTTTAGGGTTATCTACATTTATAATCACCCGTTCTATCTGGATTACCGCTGAATCCTGCGGAATTGGATATTTCCATGTATGCAGCTCCGGTTCGCCCACTTTGGTATCTACAAGATACATATCGCTCACATTACGCTGATCCTGCTGAAAAGTGGCTATTTTTTTAGAATCGGGAGACCACAGTACAATGGGCCGGTCGCTGTGTTTCCACCCGGCATTATCGGTGGCATAGCCGTAATTTTTAACGCCGTCTTTTGTAAGCTGAGTTTCCTCTCCGGTTTGTGTATTTTTCATCCACAAATTCCAGTCTTTAATATATACTGCTTTGGTGCCGTCGGGTGAAACCACTGTGTCATTCCCCCGATAAGAGCGGGACGAGTTACTTTTTGACACGGCCTTTCCTAAAAGATCTTCGCGGCTGGAGGAGGTTTGCGTTTTGCCATTTTTTGGATTCACCAGCACAAATTGTTGCCCATCTTTCGTGTTTACCGAATACCAGAAAGTTCCATCTTCCTGCCAGTGCGGATTTACATCTGAATGATATACCAGATCCTGGGTATTAAACCTCAAAAACTTTTCGGCATGTTCATAATCTGAATCGGTTAAGACTTTTTTCTCCTGTTGCTGGGCAAAGGAAATCGTGGCCGAGCCCAGGATTAAAAATAAGCTAAGACTGAATTTTTTCATTTAAAATTTTAATTGTTTTACATGGATTTTAAAGAATTCAGAAGAAGTGTCTCAAAAGCAATATTTGTTAAGCTGAACTTGTTTTATCTTCTAAATTTATCTGATTTTCAACTAATTAATATCCTGAAACAAGTTCAGGAATACGTCTCTTATGCTTTTACGTCAGCTCCTGCTAAATTCCAAGCCGTAAGTTAATTAATTTTGATGGATTTCAGATTTTCTTTCTAATTTCATGAGAAAGCTGAAAAATTTCGTTTTAAATTCCTCTTCAGAAAAAACAGAAGGGATATTAAATCCGGAAATCCTGCCGAAGTTTTCTACTTTTGCCCCATGGAAAAGCGAAAATTAAAGAACAGCGAACTGGATCGTAAAACGGTAGAAGAATTTAAGGAAGCCCGAAAAACTCCTATCATAGTAATTCTTGATAATATTCGCAGTTTAAACAATATAGGTTCCGTTTTTAGAACTGCCGATGCTTTTTTGATCGAAAAAATCTATCTCTGCGGAATCACTGCCAGACCGCCTCATAAAGATATTCATAAAACCGCCCTGGGCGCCACCGAAACCGTGGACTGGGAATATGCCGAAAATGTGCTGGATGTTGTTCAAAAACTGAAAGAAGAAAACGTCCAAATATATTCGATAGAACAGGCCGAAAATGCCATAATGCTCAACAATTTTTCGCCCGAAGCCTCTAAGACGTATGCCGTAATTTTTGGGAATGAAGTAAAAGGTGTGCAGCAAAAAGTGGTTTCCGAAAGTGATGGAGTAATTGAAATCCCTCAATTAGGCAGCAAACATTCACTTAACATTTCGGTAAGTACGGGAGTGGTTTTATGGGATTTATTT
>JBAVQO010000284.1:0-2361 GCA_049694135.1 Gillisia sp.
CTCCAGGACGATGTAGTACGAAACCGTTTGGTTAACGATTCCCTCTCGGCTGCTCTTAGATCAAAGCCTTCCCCTATTTACGACAAGGATTTTGCGGGAAGAATAACCACCGGAAATCTTGAAGACGATATTCATAAAGTTTCTGAAGCCGACTGGATCATTGAGGTAGTAGTAGAACGACTGGATATCAAACAAAAAGTTTTTGACAACCTCGAAAAACATCGCAAACAAGGTACTTTAATCACCTCCAATACTTCGGGAATCCCCATTCATAAAATGAGCGATGGGCGCAGTGAAGATTTTCAGAAAAACTTCTGTGGAACACACTTTTTTAATCCGCCACGATATTTAAGATTATTTGAAATTATTCCCGGCCCGGAAACTTCAGAAGAAGTCCTGGATTTCTTAAAAGAATATGGCGAAAAGTTCCTCGGAAAAATTTCAGTAGTTGCTAAAGACACTCCTGCATTCATTGGAAACCGAATAGGAATCTTCAGCATAATGAGCCTTTTCCATAGTGTAAAAGATATGGATATGACCATTGAAGAAGTAGATAAACTTACAGGTCCTGTTATTGGGCGACAAAAATCGGCCACCTTCAGAACAGTTGATGTTGTAGGTTTAGACACCTTGGTGCACGTAGCCAATGGATTGCATGAAGAAGTGCCACAAGATGAACAGCACGACCTCTTCGCGTTGCCGGATTATATAGATACCATGATGAAAAATGAATGGTATGGAAGCAAAAGCGGACAGGGTTTTTACAAAAAGATTAAAAAAGACGATGGTTCCAGCGAAATAAAATCGCTTGATTTAAATACCCTGGAATATCGCGATCAGAAAAAAGCATCTTTTGCCACTTTAGAACAGACCAAAACGATTGATAATGTTGCGGACAGATTTCCTGTTTTAGTTAAGGGAAAAGATAAAGCCGGAGATTTTTATCGAAAAAGTTTTTCGGCTCTTTTCGAGTATGTTTCAAATAGAATCCCGGAAATAACCGATGAGCTTTATAAAATAGATGATGCCATGCGCGCCGGATTTGGCTGGGAACATGGGCCTTTTCAAATATGGGATGCCATAGGCGTGGAAAAAGGAATTGAAATGATGAAAGCTGAGGGATTCAAACCTGCGGCTTGGGTAAATGAGATGCTGGAAAGCGGAAGTAAGAGTTTCTATACCGTGAAGGATGGTAATACCTGGTATTATGATATTTCAGAAAAGAAACAGAGAAAAGTTCCGGGACAGGATGCTTTTATCATTCTTGATAACATTCGTGAATCCAAAGAAGTGTTTAAAAATTCTGGAGTTGTAGTTGAAGATCTCGGTGACGGTATTTTAAATGTAGAATTCCGCAGTAAAATGAACTCCATTGGCGGCGATGTTTTAGACGGACTTAATAAAGCGCTGGATATAGCTGAAAAAGAATACCAGGGATTGGTAGTTGCCAACAACGGCAAGAACTTTTCGGTGGGAGCAAATATCGGAATGATCTTTATGATGGCTGTAGAACAGGAATATGACGAATTGAACGCTGCTGTTAAGTACTTCCAGGATACTATGATGCGAATGCGCTACTCCTCTATTCCCACAGTCGCAGCGCCACATGCAATGACCCTGGGAGGCGGATGTGAACTTTCCCTTCATGCCGATAAAGTGGTTGCAGCAGCCGAAACTTATATAGGTTTGGTAGAATTTGGAGTGGGATTAATTCCCGGCGGTGGCGGATCTAAAGAAATGACCGTTCGTGCCTCAGACACCTATCATAAAGATGATGTGGAATTAAACCGATTAAGGGAAAACTTCCTGACCATTGGAATGGCAAAAGTTTCTACATCGGCTTATGAAGCCTACGACCTGAATATCCTTCAGAAAGGAAAAGATATCGTAGTAGTAAATCCGGACAGACAGCTGGCAATAGCAAAAAAACACGCCTTACTAATGGCTGAAAATGGCTATACAAAACCCATCCAACGGCGCGATGTAAAAGTCCTGGGAAAACAGGCACTGGGGACCTTTATGGTAGGAACTGACCAGATGCTGGCAGGAAAATATATAAGCGAACATGACAAAAAAATAGCCAATAAACTGGCGTATGTAATGTCCGGTGGTGACCTTTCGCAGGCTTCTCTTGTGAGTGAACAGTATTTATTAGATCTGGAACGAGAAGCATTTTTATCGCTTACAGGCGAAAGGAAAACTCTGGAAAGATTGGAGCATATGATTAAAAAAGGAAAACCGCTTAGAAATTAAAAATCATAATGTTGAATTTTGAATGTTAAATTCAAAATTTAAAATTCAAAATATAAAATAATGAGTAAAACAGCATACATAGTAAAAGCATATAGAACTGCCGTAGGA
>JBAVQO010000285.1:0-5398 GCA_049694135.1 Gillisia sp.
GGCATAGGCGATGTCCCTTATCGCCCCGTAAAATTGTTTTCGTACATCGTGAATCGAACTCCCGAAACCATTATTCTTTTGCGGAGCTTGTTTATAGATATTATTGATTTTTCCGAAAAAGTTTCTCCAGTTTTTACTCCCGATAACCTCATGGATGAAAATCCGCTAATGAAACCCCTGAAAAATGATAGAAATTAAGGATCTATATAAAAAATTTGGTAAAAATGAAGTTCTCAAAGGTATAGACCTTTCTATTGGGAGTGGAGGAATATTTTCAGTTCTCGGCCCAAACGGTTCAGGAAAAACCACCCTTATAAAATGTATTTTGGGAATGGTTATCCCGGATGCAGGTGAAATTTATATAGATGAAAAACCGCTGAAAAACAATTTCAAATACCGTCACGAAATAGATTATTTGCCGCAGATAGCTAATTTTCCGGGAAATCTAAGAGTGGAGGAACTTATCGCGATGATCAAGGATTTGCGCTCTTCAAAAAGCACCAAGGATCAGGAACTTATTGAAATATTCAAACTCCGGCCTTTTCTTAACAAAAAACTGGCAAACCTTTCAGGGGGTACAAAACAAAAAGTAAACCTGGTTCTCACGTTTATGTTCGACAGCCCACTGGTAATTCTAGATGAACCTACGAATGGTCTGGATCCAATTTCTCATTTACGCTTAAAGAATCTTATAAATTCTGAAAAAGAAAAAGGAAAAACAATTCTAATCACTTCCCATATTTTGAGTTTTGTAGAAGAAGTTTCAGATGAAATAGTATTTCTGTTGGAAGGAAAAATTTATTTCAAAGGAAGTATCACAGAATTGAAAACCAAGACCGATCAACCCGATTTTGAACACGCAATAGCCTCAATTTTATCCTCCAGTTATGCTTAAAATATTAAAATACAGTATTTACGATTTAATGCGAAGCCGCTGGAGCTATATCTATTTTCTGTTCTATCTGCTGTTGGGCGCGGTGTTATTGTTTCTAAATCATGATCTTTCAAAAGCGGTTATAACTCTTATGAATATCATTATTATTCTGGTGCCTCTCATCGGGACGATTTTTGGAGTAATGTATTACTATAATTCGCGGGAATTCACAGAACTCTTGTTAGCACAACCCATAAAACGCAGTTCCATTTTTTTAGGACAGTTCTTTGGGGTAGCTACTTCACTTTCTTTAAGTTTGGTTATTGGCCTGGGCCTGCCCTTTATTTTATACGGAATTTTTAATAGCAGCGCCATTTGGAATTTTTCGCTTCTCCTGGTGACCGGGGCTTTTTTAACCTTTATTTTTACCGCTCTTTCGTTCGTTATTGCCCTTTCTAATGAAAATAAAATCAAAGGCTTTGGATACGCCATTTTGCTCTGGCTTTTTATGGCGGTGATATACGACGGCATCTTTTTAATATCCTTGCTTTACTTTGAAGATTACCCGTTAGATAAATTTTCCCTGGTTGCAACCATGTTAAACCCGGTGGATTTATCACGGGTGTTAATTCTTCTAAAACTGGACATTTCAGCCTTGCTCGGTTATACAGGTGCTGTTTTTCAAAAATTTTTCGGAACCGATTTTGGATTGTTACTTTCCCTTATACTATTAATTTTTTGGGTATGTGTGCCCACATTTTTCATTTGGCGCATCGCAAAACGAAAGGATTTTTAAGTGTTGCTGTTTCGCTTTGGTGAAAAGGGGAAAAATTGTTTTCAAGCCGTAGACTTTCCTAAAAAGTTTTAGGATACAAGATTTGATGATTTATATCATTTTTCTGAAAAAGTGGATTTACCACATTTATAAAAATTTAAAATAATCTTCCCTTTCATGCAAATTACAAGTCCTCACACTTTCCATATTCCCGTGATGGGAATTGCTTACACCATAGATTCCCCTATAAAAGTTGCCTGTTTCGGCATCAACTCCGCGATCTCTATCATAGAAGACAACCTCCTGGAAGTTATGCGGAAATATTACTACCAACAAAACAATGAATCTTACAAACCCATCACTATTAATGAAGAGGAATACAGGTCTCGTCGGATAACCGATTACCTGAACCTTATGCAACGCTTAGTTGTTTCTAAAATGGAAGAATTAAAAACTTCGGCTTTTGAAACCGGTTCAGACATCATCAAATATTTTGAAATGCTCCCTCATACCAGCCATCTTTGGAAAAAATATCAGCAATGGCGTGGTCTTTCTAATTCTACTGAAAAAAGAGAGCTAGAATCTTTTCTTCGGAAAAATTTGGTTGCTGGGGCCATCGAAGTTAACATCATGACCAAGGTAGACAAGGATAATATGGATAAAGAGGGAAGAGTATTGGAAAATGGTTCCGATGCTCTTTCTGCTTTAAAAGGATATGCCCAAAGTGGCCTTACAAATTCTTCCGTCATCTTTTCGGCAGGAATGAACCCACGGCTTTTTAATTACATGGAAGATTTTTCCGAATTCGATGCTTACGGATGGGGAGGTTTTCATAAACGCGTGGTCATAAAAGTAAGCGATTATCGTTCTGCCTTGATTCAGGGGAAATACCTGGCAAAAAAGGGTCTCTGGGTCAGTGAATTTCGCGTAGAGTCAGGTCTTAATTGTGGTGGACATGTTTTTGCCACCCAGGGTTTGCTTATGGGGCCAATTCTTCAGGAGTTTAAAGAGAAAAAGCAAGAGCTTCAGGACAGCCTTTTCGAACTCTATAATCCTGCTATTATTGCTAAAGGAAAATCGGGTTTTTCTAAACCACATCCTGTAAAGATTACGGTTCAGGGAGGCATAGGCATCAGTGAGGAAGATACTTTACTCCGCCAGTTCTACGGAGTGGATGGCACTGGTTGGGGGACTCCTTTTTTGCTGTGTCCCGAAGCCACCACCGTAGACGAAAATACTCTTGACCTTCTAACCCGATCCAAAGAAAAGGACGTAGTGCTTAGCAAAGCATCTCCTCTCGGGGTAGGCTTCAATTACTTAAAAGGAACCACCGCCGAAACCGAGCGCCAAAACCGCATTGAAAAAGAAAAGCCGGGCAGCCCCTGTACCGAAAAACTCTTGGTTTCGAACACTGAATTTACCAAAACCCCTATTTGTACCGCTTCCCGAAAATACCAAAGACTCAAATTGAAAAATTTGGAAGCTCAGGATTTACCTAAATCGGAATATCAAAGGCAACGGGAAGAGGTGCTAGCCAAAGAATGTTTGTGCGTTGGTTTGAGCAATTCAGCGGCCATTAATTATAAAGTTCCCTTTCTTAAAAAACAACCCGCAGTCACCATCTGCCCAGGTCCCAATATTGTAAATTTTTCAAAAATTGCCAGCCTTCGTGAAATGACCGATCATATTTACGGTCGGAAAAAAATGGTTCAACCTGAAAACCGACCTTCTATGTTCATCAGGGAATTACAGCTGTATATCGATTTTCTGAAAAACGAAATAGCACAAACCTTCCAGCCGTCGCTTCGAGCGATTAAAAACTGGCAGGGCTTCTGCAATAATCTTTTGGCGGGTATTGAACATTATAACCAGTCGTTGTTAAATTTTTATTTGCCAGACATTTATCAGTTTAAAAAGGATTTATCGCTTGCTGAAAAGGAAATCTTTGAGGTGCGGGAAAGGCTATTGGAAGATAGGTTGTTGTTGGACGTAAAATCATAAAATTAAACATGCTCACCTTTAAAAAAAATATTGCCTTATGAAGTTAAAAACCCCACCAGTTCCGGCTACTTATACTGCAGATGAAGTTTTTGAGGCCTCTTTTGAATATTTCAATAAAGATGAACTCGCTGCCAGGGTATGGATGAATAAATATGCCTTGAAAGATTCGTACGGGAATCTGTATGAAAAAACCCCTGAAGATATGCACAGAAGGATTGCAAGAGAAATTGCCAGGATAGAAAAAACCTATCTCAATCCTCTTTCTGAAGACGAGATAATGTGGGTTTTGAAAAACTTTAAGTATATAGTTCCTCAGGGAAGCCCAATGGCGGGTATAGGCAACGATTTTCAAGTTGCTTCCTTATCCAATTGTTTTGTAATTGGTAGCAATGAGCTTAATGATTCTTATGGAAGTATCATGAAGATTGATCAGGAACAGGTTCAGCTTATGAAGCGTCGAGGAGGGGTAGGGCACGATCTTTCGCATATTCGGCCCAAAGGTTCACCGGTTAAAAATTCGGCTTTAACCTCCACCGGCCTGGTGCCGTTTATGGAACGATATTCAAATTCTACGCGCGAAGTGGCACAGGATGGACGTAGAGGTGCGCTTATGCTTTCGGTTTCTATTAATCATCCGGATGCAGAAGACTTCATTAATGCAAAACTGGAAGAAGGAAAAGTGACGGGTGCCAATGTTTCTGTTCGCATAGACGATGCCTTCATGGAAGCTGTGAAATCGAATAAAAATTATGTACAGAAATTCCCGGTGCATAGCGATAAGCCTAAATACACTCATGAGATTAAAGCAAAGAAATTATGGGAAAAAATTGTACATAATGCATGGAAGTCTGCAGAACCCGGCATTTTATTTTGGGATACCATTATCCGTGAATCGGTTCCGGATTGTTATGCAGATTTAGGGTATAAAACCGTGTCGACTAATCCTTGCGGTGAAATTCCTTTATGTCCTTACGATTCCTGTAGGTTGCTGGCTATTAATTTATTTTCTTATGTAGAAAATCCGTTTACAGAAAATGCTTTTTTCGATTTCAAATTGTTTAAAAAGCACGCTGTAGTTGCACAGCGCATGATGGATGATATCATTGATCTGGAACTCGAAAAAATAGATAAAATACTCGAAAAAATAGATGCAGATCCCGAAGTTGACGAAGTTAAAAGAGTAGAAAAAAAATTATGGTTAGAAATTCATAAAAAAGCCCGCGAAGGACGTAGGACCGGTATTGGCATCACGGCTGAAGGAGACATGCTGGCTGCACTGGGAATAAAATATGGCAGTAAAGAAGGAATCGAATTTTCTACCAAGGTTCATAAAACGCTGGCGCTTGAAGTATATCGCGCTTCAGTAAATACCGCAAAAGAAAGGGGAGCTTTTGCATTTTACGATTTCGATAAAGAAAAAGACAATCCGTTTATCAGGCGGTTGAAAGCTGCAGATGAAAAACTTTATTATGAAATGAAGGAATATGGAAGAAGAAATATTGCCCTTTTAACTATTGCCCCCACAGGAACTACAAGTTTAATGACACAAACTACCTCTGGGATAGAACCTGTATTTTTGCCCTTTTACAAAAGAAGAAGAAAGATTAATCCCAATGACAAAAACGCTAAGGTCGATTTTGTAGATGAAATGGGAGATTCCTGGGAGGAATTTGTGATATTTCATCATGGATTTAAACAGTGGATGAAGAAAAATGATTACGATGTAAACAAAGAACGCACTCCGGAAG
>JBAVQO010000286.1:0-2429 GCA_049694135.1 Gillisia sp.
ACTACTTCAGACTATGACAAGGAAAAACTTCAGGAACGTTTAGCTAAACTTTCCGGCGGTGTTGCCGTATTGTATGTTGGTGCTGCTTCAGAAGTGGAAATGAAAGAGAAGAAAGATCGTGTAGACGATGCGCTTAACGCAACTCGCGCTGCTATTGAAGAAGGAATTGTTGCCGGAGGTGGAGTTGCTCTGGTACGAGCCAAAAAAGTGCTTGAAGAATTACAAGGCGACAACGAAGATCAATTAACAGGTATTAAAATTGTAAACCGTGCCATCGAAGCTCCTCTTAGAATAATCGTGGAAAACTCCGGAGGAGAAGGTGCTGTGGTAATCAATAAAGTTTTGGAAGGCAAAAACAATTTTGGATATGATGCCAAAACCGATACTTATGTAGATATGATGAAAGCGGGAATCATAGATCCTAAAAAAGTAACCAGAATTGCATTGGAAAATGCAGCATCTGTTGCCGGAATGATTCTTACTACCGAATGTGCTTTGACCGATATTCCTGAAGAGAATAAAGGAGGCGGAATGCCAGGAGGTATGGGCGGCGGAATGCCCGGAATGATGTAACAGGCAACGCCTGAGATCAAAAACAAACCCGCTTCTACTTTTAGGAGCGGGTTTCTTATTTGCAGGAGTTCAAAATAGAATGATTGCTAAAAAAAGAATTTAATATCTTGGTGCAGATTACAACTCTTCTTAAATGGCCAAATCTGTCAAATTTTTTACCTTATTATTAGGACCTGCTTTGTTTATTATTCTTGAAATCTTAGGTGCACCATCTTCAATGCCCGCTTTAGCATTTCACGTCCTCTGCGTAACCCTTTGGATGGCGGTATGGTGGATTACTGAAGCCGTCCCCATTGCAGTGACGGCCCTCCTGCCTATTGTTTTGTTTCCTCTTACCGGTGCTTTAAGCATTGAAAACACCACAGCTGCTTACGGTCATAAATACGTGTTTTTATATTTGGGCGGTTTTATTTTGGCGGTTTCTATCGAAAAATGGAATTTACATAAGCGCATTGCCCTTAATATTATTAATGTCATTGGAAGCGATATCAACCGAATAATAATGGGATTTATGATTGCCACCGCTTTTCTTTCGATGTGGATTTCGAACACTGCAACCACAGTCATGATGCTTCCTATTGGTACCGCAATTATTAGCCAGTTACAGAATAATCCCGCTACCCAACAAAACGAAAATAAAATTTTCGGAAAAGCTTTAATGCTTGGGATTGCTTACAGTGCTTCCATCGGTGGAATGGCTACGTTAATAGGTACTCCTCCCAATCTGGTTTTTGCGGGAATTGTACAGCAGCTATACGGAATCGAAATTACTTTTACGCAGTGGATAATTATAGGATTTCCGGTTTCTATACTTTTATTAATAATTTGTTGGAAATATTTAACGGGCTTCGCATTTAAATTTCAGCAAAAACAATTCCCCGGCGGAAAAAATGAAATCGAAAGGCTTTTAAAGGAACTCGGAAAGATGAGTCTTGAAGAGAAAAGGGTATTAATTATTTTTGTGCTTACCGCTTTTTGTTGGATCAGCAGATCATTTTTACTGGAATCTATTTTGCCTGGAATAGATGATACCATAATTGCCATTACAGCCGCTATAGTACTTTTTACAGTTCCTTCCTCCATCAAAGGAAAGAAGCTGTTGGCCTGGAAAGAAGCCGTTGATATTCCCTGGGGGATAATTATATTATTTGGAGGCGGAATGGCCCTGGCAAAAGGTTTCGGAGACAGCGGGCTTGCAGAATGGATTGGAAAACAATTAATCTCTCTGGAAAACCTGCCTCTTTTTCTGCTGGTATTGGTTTTGGTGGCATCTGTAAATTTTTTAACCGAAGTAACTTCAAATCTTGCTACCACTGCAATGCTATTGCCCATTCTGGCTCCCATGGCAATGGGATTGGAAATCCATCCTTACATCTTACTAATTAGTGCTACTCTCGCCGCTTCATGTGCTTTTATGTTACCGGTTGCTACTCCGCCCAATGCGGTGGTTTTTGGATCCGGATATCTGCATATTCCAGATATGATCAAGACGGGGTTCTGGATGAATTTATTTTCAATAATTATTATCACCTTACTTGTATATTTTATACTCCCTATGTTATGGAATTTTGATCCTCATGCGATTCCTGAAATGTTCAGGATTGAAGTATAAAAAAAGCCATTCGAAGAACGAATGGCTTTTTGAATTTGTTTTTCTCTGTTCTTAAGAAACTGCTTTCAACTTACTAAGAGTAGACTTATTGAGTTTATCTTCTACATATTCCTTTGTAACCTTGAGTTTCGTTTCGCCACTTTCCGGCATTTCAAACATTGCATCGGTAAGAATGGCTTCACAAAGCGAGCGCAACCCACGAGCTCCAAGTTTATAAACAATGGCCTGGCTTACGATATAGTCT
>JBAVQO010000287.1:0-3801 GCA_049694135.1 Gillisia sp.
ATGTTTCGGTGTTTTCCAAGTCTTCTACTAATGAAGATAATGAACTCGCTTATTTTAGAGAAGGCAATCTGGCTGGTGCCAATAATGAGCCTACAGAAGATTATTACCGGAAATTATAAAATTATTCCTTGAAATTTGAGAAAAGATAGTTGGTCCGGCTGGGCTTGCTGTCTTTTCTGTTTTATATTATAAGTCAGTCTTTAATTTTCCTGTTATATTTGCTGAAAATTGTTGTAATTTAAGTCTTTAACCAAACAGCAAAATGACCGACCAATCTTCCCCGTTTACCAAGGAGCAACTTATTCCGCAGGAGGAAACGCTGGAAATCTTCAAGAAAAAGGGAGACCTGTTTATCGGAATCCCTAAAGAAACCTCGTACCAGGAAAAAAGGGTTTGTTTAACCCCCGATGCCGTAGCGGCAATAACCGCTCACGGCCACCGCGTAATGATCGAATCCGATGCAGGAAAATGGGCGCGTTTTAGCGACAAGGACTATTCTAATGCCGGCGCCGAAATCACCAGTGATACCAGAAAGGTCTTCTCCTGCCCTACCATTTTAAAGATCGAACCGCCTTCTTTCGAGGAACTGGAGATGATGAATCCGCAAACCACTTTAATCTCTGCGCTTCAGCTTAAGACACAGTGCAAAGAATACTTCCAAAAACTGGCAACAAAGCGTATTTCTGCGCTGGCTTTCGAATTTATTCGCGACGATGACGGCACATACCCGGCGGTAAGAGCCCTGAGCGAAATCGCTGGGACAGCATCCGTTTTGATATCTTCAGAAATTATGAGCAATAACGCTGAAGGTAATGGGCTGATGTTTGGAAATATCAGCGGAGTTCCTCCCATTGAAGTGGTTATTCTGGGTGCGGGAACCGTGGGAGAGTTTGCCGCAAGATCTGCTACCGGTCTCGGAGCGAATGTGAAAGTTTTTGACAGCAGCCTTACTAAACTTCGCAATATACAAACCAACATCGGGCATCCCTTGTATACATCCACCATTCAGCCTAAAAACCTAAGTAAAGCATTAAAACGTTGCGATGTGTTAATTGGTGCCATTAGAGGTAAAAATCGCTCTCCGGTTCTGATTTCTGAAGAAATGGTACAAACTATGAAAAAAGGTTCGGTGATTATTGATGTAAGTATCGACATGGGCGGATGTGTAGAAACCAGCGAAATTACTACTCATGATAAGCCCATTTTTACAAAACACGGGGTGATACATTATTGTGTACCCAATATTCCTTCCCGCTGCGCCCGAACATCCTCAATATCAATAAGTAACATTTTTACTCCTTATCTTTTACACATTGCCGAAGAAGGTGGACTGGAAAACACCTTGAGATTTGATAAGGGTTTGAGAAATGGTTTGTACTTTTACCACGGAATTTTAACCAATAAATCTATAGCAGAATGGTTCGATCTTTCCTATCGTGATATAAATCTGCTTATATTTTAATCTTTTATGACTGTATTAAAACGCGTGGGATTTTTTTCCATCGGCTTTATAATGGGAATCGCCATTCTTGTTTTTGTTTTAAGTGGAAAAAAGGCCTCCTGTGCTTATTTTCCGAATGCCCGAACCCTCAAAAACATACGCTTAAAGCAACGAAATTTTTCTCCTGAGGCAATGACTTTTTTTCAGCAGAATAAAATCGATACCTCGGTGGTTTCCAGCATTTTTGATGAAGGCGATGTAGATTTCGGAAAGAGTAAAACGCACACCAAACCCTGTAAAATCTATTATATTAATGGGAATGCTAACGATTCAATATCTATTGAACTGCAGGTAAAAAATTGCGACAGCACCGCCACTATTCAAAAGGCTCATTTCTACACCCAAGAGTAAACCGCCACAAATTAAAGGATTTGTTCTGCGTGAGCTTTGGTCTTTACTTTTTCTATCACTTCTTCAATTTTACCATTTTCATCTATAACAAAAGTGGTACGGTGAATGCCATCGTACTTTTTACCCATAAATTTCTTCGGGCCCCAAACTCCATAGGCATTAATGACTTCCTTTTCTTCATCAGCTAAAAGAGGAAACGGCAATTCATATTTGTTTTTAAAATTTTGCTGACGTTTTTCACTGTCGGCACTTACTCCTACTATGGCATAACCTTTTTTCTGAAATTGTTCCCAGTTATCTCTCAGATTACAGGCTTCTGCCGTGCAACCGGGTGTACTGGCTTTTGGATAAAAGAACAAAACCAACTTCTTTCCTTTAAAATCAGATAATTTTACCGGGTTTCCCTCCTGATCTTTTGCTTCGAACTCCGGAGCTTTATCTCCTGCTTTTAATGTAGTCATAATTACCTATTTTTACGTAAAAATAAGCATTATGAACAAACAGGAACGGGTGCGTTTTGTTATAGATACGTTAAATGAATTATTTCCTGAAGTCCCCATCCCTCTGGATCACAAAGATCCCTATACTTTATTAATAGCCGTTCTGCTTTCTGCGCAAAGCACCGATAAGAAAGTGAATCAGATCACTCCCATTCTTTTCAACATTGCAGATACTCCTCGCAAAATGGTAAAATTGTCTGTGGAAGAAATTCGCGATATTATTAAACCGGTAGGTCTTTCCCCTATGAAATCTAAAGGAATTCACGGGCTCTCAGAAATTATAATAGAAAAGTATGATGGAAAAGTTCCTGAATCTTTCGAAGGTTTGGAAGCATTGCCGGCAGTAGGACATAAAACTGCGAGCGTAGTCATGTCCCAGGCGTTCGGACACCCTGCTTTTCCCGTAGATACTCACATCCACCGCCTGATGTATCGCTGGAACTTAAGCAACGGAAAAAATGTAGTACAGACAGAAAAAGATGCCAAACGACTTTTTCCAAAGGATCTTTGGAATAAACTGCATCTTCAGATCATCTACTACGGAAGACAATATTCCCCCGCCAGAGGCTGGAATCTCGAAAAAGATATTATTACCAGGACGATAGGACGAAAAAGTGTTCTTAAAGAGATGTTGTAAAAAAACGAAGACCTGCAGGTAAATTCTGCAGGTCTTCCCCTTTCTAATTCAACAATGTATCAAACTTCATTTTACGATATTCAATCACCCGAAGGGCTTTTGAATAGTTCAAAAGAAACTGTATCGTTTCTTTTTGAGGATTCAACATTTCAGATTTCTCTTCTTTCGAAGATTTAGTGTAAAGGTGCTCCATAAGGCTCTTTTAATTTGATTTAAAATTAAAACGTCCTTAAGCTGAAGTTATTGTGAATTAATTTGTTAAAACCAGGTCATGCTTTTCAATTATTTTCCGAAGATTAATCAAAGCATATCTCATGCGGCCTAAGGCGGTATTTATGCTTACCCCTGTTTTTTCGGAAATCTCTTTGAAACTCATGTCTTTATAGATCCTCATAACAAGCACCTCCAGCTGATCTTCGGGAAGTTCCTTGATAAGCTCCTGCACATCAGATTCTATCTGATCTTTTATAAGTTGCTTTTCAATATTGAGATCTCCATCGCTGAGTACCGAAAAAATATTAAAATCGCCCTTATTATCGAATTTGGGCATTCTTTTATTCTTTCTAAAATAATCGATTACCAGGTTATGAGCGATACGCATCACCCACGGAAGGAATTTACCTTCCTCGTTGTATTTGCCTTTTTTCAGGGTATTTATGACTTTAATAAACGTATCCTGAAAAACATCTTCTGCGACGTTTTTATCAAAAACTTTTGAATAAATAAAACTGTAAATTCGGTGCTGATGTCTGTTTATTAAGATGGAAAGTGCATGCTCATTACCGTCTAAGTAAGATTGCACAAGGTAAGCA
>JBAVQO010000288.1:0-1804 GCA_049694135.1 Gillisia sp.
ATAAATCCTGTAATTTGCGTAAATTTCGTTCAAATAATTAAGATAGTCAAAAAGTTGTTTTTTTCTATCTCGTATAAATCCACTTTTTCGCCATTTATGACCATTAATTGCAAAGGAACCCTTCTCGATCTGACTTCCCCAAAAGTAATGGGAATAATAAATTGTACGCCCGATTCTTTTTATACGGGAAGCCGAAAAAATTCTTCACAAGAAATCCTTCAGTCTGCCAAAAAAATGCTTGAGGAAGGTGCAACTTTTATTGATATTGGCGGTTATAGCTCCAGACCCGGAGCAGAAGAAATTTCGGAAGATGAAGAGTTAAAACGCGTTCTTCCGGCCATCGAGATTATTCTGAAGAATTTTCCGGAAGCCTTACTGTCCATAGATACTTTCCGAAGTAAGGTAGCTTCAGAAAGTGTAAAAGCAGGTGCCTGTATCGTAAATGATATTTCTGCCGGAGGGCTGGATAAGAAAATAATGCAGGTGATTGCCGAAGCCGGCGTGCCTTATATTATGATGCACATGCGGGGCACACCTCAAACTATGAAAGATCTTACCGAATATGAAGATCTGATACAGGAGCTGATTTTTTATTTTTCTGAAAAAGTCGAAGCTGCACGAAAACTGGGAATAAATGATTTGATTATAGATCCCGGCTTCGGATTTTCGAAAAATATCAGGCAAAATTTTGAGCTCCTCTCGAAATTACAGCTCTTTAAAATCCTGGAGCTGCCATTGTTGGTCGGCCTTTCCCGTAAATCTACAATTTATAAAACTCTTGATATTACTGCCCCCGAAGCTCTGAATGGAACAACCGTTTTAAACACTCTGGCAATACAGAAAGGCGCTTCGATTCTAAGGGTGCACGATGTAAAGGAAGCTGTTGAAACCATCAAATTAATGCAGCAGCTCGAAAACTAAAGGTATATTTTCTATTTTTACACAAAACCACCGACTTTGGATTTCCTCAATATTCGAATTTTAGACATAGTAGATATTTTATTCGTGGCGCTACTGCTTTACTATTTGTATAAACTTGTAAAAGGAACGGTTGCGGTAAATATTTTTATAGGCGTAGGAATGGTTTATATTATCTGGCTCATAACCCGCCTGTTACAAATGGAAATGCTCAGCAATATTTTCGGCCAGTTTATCGGCGTGGGAATGTTTGCCTTAATCGTGGTTTTTCAGCAGGAAATAAGGAAATTCTTATTGATGATAGGTTCCACCAATTTCACCCAGCG
The DNA here is from genome assembly GCA_049694135.1 of Gillisia sp. Classification (GTDB taxonomy): domain Bacteria; phylum Bacteroidota; class Bacteroidia; order Flavobacteriales; family Flavobacteriaceae; genus Gillisia. Next base: position 1,245 of record JBAVQO010000288.1, read on the forward strand.
CAAGCGTTTTTTAAGGCAGTTTAAATTTGTGAAAGACGATTCCGAAATCAAGACCAACCTCCACAGCATTGTAAATGCCTGTGAAAGTTTGGGAAGAACATTTACGGGAGCCCTTATCGTTATTCAGAAGAGCACCAATCTGGATTTTGTGAAAAACTCGGGGGATTCCATGAATATTCAGGTGAATCAGCCAATCATAGAATCTATTTTTTATAAAAATTCTCCGCTTCATGACGGCGCCATTATTATTGAAGAAAACAAAATTACCGCCACCCGGGTGATTTTACCGGTTTCCAATGACAGGAATATCCCGCTTCGATTTGGATTAAGGCATCGCGCCGCCGCCGGAATTACCGAAAAAACCGATGCCCTGGCACTGGTGGTAAGTGAAGAAACCGGCCAGATTTCCTATTTAAAAGATGGCGAATTTGTGATGTTTCAGGATAATGTAGAATTGATTCATAAATTAAAAGAAGATCTTACTTAATCTATACTGAATGGAGATACTTACAAAGCTTTCAATTATTATGCCTACTTTTAATGAAGGCGCAACCATTCAT
>JBAVQO010000289.1:0-3066 GCA_049694135.1 Gillisia sp.
CGTTATAATTCTCTGGCTCAGATAGTGGCTGGCCTGGAAGTAACAAAATATGATGAGTTAGTGGTAGTTGCATGTGGACCTACATCCAACAACATTAAACTTTCCCAAAATAGTTTGTATTTGGCAACTAATCGCTCTATCCAGTTGGTGGATTCTTACCCGTTCCTTTATATGGTGAGTGATCCATTTTGTCTGGTCGATTACCTGAAAAATTTTAAATGTCCCTCAAATTGGAAGGGAACCTTTTTCTGGTACCATTCTACAGCAAAAAAGGAAAAAAGTATATAAATTAAATTACTGTCAAAATATCTTAAACAATATACCAGAAGTAACAAGGAGTTTCTTATTTCGAACAAAAATGAGGAGGAACATGTACTTCAGGATGTTCACTATGAAATCACAAGATTTTTAAAGGAAAAAATGGGGATAAATTTTTTTGGTGTGAATTCTGGCTTCTTAATTTTGGTTTTTGGATATATGTTGGCGTATTACGGTGGAATTCCTTTAAAGATCTATGGATTAGACCTGGGTGAAAAGGAGGAGGCTTATTTTAATAAACAGGTAAAGCTGGGGAAGACCATTAAAAGTGATTTCACCAAAAAAAAGGTGAGAGAATTCCTTGAAGAAATTTATGATAGCGATAAAATAAAGGTCGAGAATTTCTCTTATTTTTTACCTACTTCGAAAGAATGATATTCTCAGTCTTTACTCATGTAGTGCATAAACTAGGTAACAGCAAATATTTTGCCTATGGCCCCTATGTGAGGGAAATGAACATCTGGTTTAAAAACTTTGAAAAGGTGACAATAATAGCACCTTCTTCAGAAGAAAATGTGTTTGAAAATGAAGAAGCTTACAAGAAGCCTTCTGTCAGTTTTAAAGAAATTTCCTCTTTCAATCTCTTATCTGTTAAACAAAGTTTAAATACAATTATACGAATACCGGGAGTCGTACTTCAAATAATAAAAGGGATGAAACAGGCTGATCATCTACACCTACGTTGTCCCGGCAACATAGGGCTTCTGGCCGCTATCATACAAATTTTCTTCCCAAAGAAACCAAAAACTGCCAAGTATGCCGGCAACTGGGATCCCGGGGCAAAACAGCCGTGGTCTTACAGGTTTCAAAAATGGATCTTAAGCAATACCTTTTTGACAAGAAATATGCAGGTGCTGGTCTACGGCCAATGGCCGGGACAGTCGAAGAATATTGTGCCTTTTTTCACAGCTTCTTTTTCAGAGGAGGAGATTCCTGAAATTGTAGAAAAGGATTTTACCAGCGACCTCACTTTCTTGTATGTGGGAAATCTGGTGCAGGGCAAGCAGCCGCTGGAGGCAATTAAGCTAGTTGAGAAATTGAAGACTGCTGGAAAAATGGATAAAGATTCTGAGGATCAAATCCGGCAGATCAGGCTTGAGATCTACGGCAGTGGTCCGGAAAGGGAAAACCTGGAAAGCTACTGCAGAGAAAAGGACTGGGTTCGCTTTCAGGGAGCCTGTTCTATTGCCGAACTGAAGAAAGCATATCAGAAGGCACATTTTATTATTCTTCTCTCTAAATCTGAAGGTTGGCCTAAGGCTTTAGCCGAGGGTATGTTTTACGGCTGTATCCCTATCGCCACGCCGGTGAGTTGTGTGCCGTGGATGTTAGGGAAAGGTTCCAGAGGCGTTCTTGTTATGGAGGGCGTTCAGGCAAAAGATCTCCCGGGAAATGGGAGTGGGAAAGGGATTAGCCAATATGTCTCTGGAGAGACGGGACAAAGCATAGTTGAACTTATTAAAGATCCAGAGGGACTAAGCAGAATGTCAGATGATGCCAAAGAGTGGAGTCAACAATATACGTTGGAGAAATTGGAATCTGCAATAAAGCAAGTTTTGAAATTGTCGAACCAGAAAAATCCTTTTTCTTTAGGGAAATGAGAGTACTTCAATTGATTGACACCTTAAGACACGGAGGAGCAGAGCGAATGGCTTTGAACTGTGCCAATGCCTTCTCGGTAAGTTCGCCTGGTAGTTCTTATTTGTGTTGTACTCGTTTAGAAGGTGAGCTCAAGAATGAATTGAGGCCGGAAGTCAGATACCTGTTCCTGGAGAGAAAACACAGATTTGACCTGATCGCTCTCCTTAGGCTTAGGGAATTCGTGAAAAGGGAGAGCATAGAAATTGTTCATGCTCATGGCACTTCCTGGTTTTTAGCAGGATTATTAAAAATGTCAGGAGCCAGCTTTAAACTGCTTTGGCATGACCACTATGGTCTACATCCATCCACTCGAAAGGCTAAACCAATTCTTGCTTTGTTCTCAAGAAGCTTTGACGGAATTGTGGCGGTAAACAAGGAGCTTGCCAGGTGGTCTTTGCATAATCTGCATTGTCCAAACATTCTGGAAATTCGAAATTTTATTTCTAAAAGAAATTTCCCTAAAAAGAACACATCTCTGCTCAGTGATCTCTCTGGTGGCTTTTCGGTGATTTGTGTAGCTAATATCCGACCTCAGAAGGATCATCTTAACCTACTAAGGGCATTTGAGTTGTTACATGACGAGGGATATCCAGTAAGTATTCATCTTATAGGGCGTGATCCCAAGACGGCATATTCAGCATTAGTTTTGGAAAAGATAAAAAAGATTAATAGTTCTTTAGAAGAAGAAGCGGTTTTCTATTACGGGGAAAGGAAAGAAATAGCTTCCTTTTTAGAAGAAGCAGATTTGGGAGTTCTTTCTTCAAGGTCGGAAGCATTGCCTTTAGCTTTACTTGAATATGGAATGGCAGGTTTGCCTATCGTTTGTACCGACGTTGGGAAATGTAGTGAAGTGTTAGCTACAAATGGAAAAGTTGTTCCTGTAGAACGGTCGGATTTACTTTCCATTGCTATAAAAGAATACTTCAATAACGACGAAGAGAGAGAAAAGGATGCAAAAGAGTTTCAGAGAACCATAACTAAGAATTACTCTGAAGAAAAGGTTTTTACTGAATTGCTGGATTTTTATAATAGCTTAGTAAATTAGCCAAATGATCACACGGGTCTATAGAAATTCTTCTTATTTGAAGCTGGTGCTGTTGCATTTGG
>JBAVQO010000290.1:0-1808 GCA_049694135.1 Gillisia sp.
CAATTCCTGTTCGTACAAGCGCGAGCGCAGTACGCGAAAAGCCTTTTCTTTATTCTTATGTTGTGATTTTTGATCCTGACATTGCGCCACCAGCCCTGTGGGAATGTGCGTTAACCGAACCGCGGAATACGTAGTGTTTACCGACTGACCGCCCGGACCCGAGGAACAGAAATAGTCGATCCTCACATCTTTTGGATTTATTTCCACATCAAATTCTTCGGCTTCCGGCAAGACCATAACGGTTGCTGCAGAAGTGTGGACTCTTCCCTGAGTTTCGGTCTGCGGAACTCGTTGTACCCGGTGCACACCGGCTTCGAACTTTAATGTTCCGTAAACATCTTCCCCAGTGATCTCAAAGATCATTTCTTTGAACCCACCGCTGGTTCCTTCACTAAAATCTACGATATTATGCTTCCAACCTTTGCTTTCCACATATTTGGTGTACATTCTGTAAAGGTCTCCGGCAAAAATACTGGCCTCGTCTCCCCCGGTTCCCGCACGAATTTCCATCACCACGTTTTTGGCGTCTTCAGGATCTTTGGGAACCAGCATCATTCTAATTTTATCTTCCAATGCAGGCAGGGCTTCTTTAGCTTCTTCCTGCTGAAGTTTGGCCATTTCAACCATTTCGGCATCGCTGCCGTCTGCTATTATCTCTTCAGCTTCCTGCAAATTGCTGGTGAGTTCCAAATATTTTTCGCGCTCATTCATAAGCGCCTTCAACTCTTTATATTCTTTATTAAGTTCTATATAACGTTTTTGATCGGAAATTACGTCCGGCTGAATGATTAAATCATTTATCTCATCAAATCGTTGCTTTACAATATTCAGCTTATCAATCATAAAATTCAGGTGATATTTTCAGTGCAAATTTAAGATAATTCCATCGATTTATAGGTATGGAAAAAATTCTTCCGAAGCTAAAGAAATTCGCCTGAAAGAAGCATACCTTCATTTTTATCGAGACCGGCAAATTTCACCAGGCTAATAAGACCCAATAAGTAAAACAAACGGTCGGGATAATAAAATTCGCCGATTTCGAGATAATAGGCGATAAAACTGGTAATATCTGAAAAAACAAGGCCTAACACGGCACAGAGAAAATAGAAGGACGCGCGGTTGGAATAACGGTTGCTGTAAGAAAAGGAAAGGATAACCAACAGAATCATGCACATTCCATATAGATAAAAAAGAACTGTGTGCCAAAAATCATCAAGTTTAGCCTGCACCATTTGTATCAATAAATAGAGCATAACAAGATTAATAGCCAGCACCCCGAAAAATATCATTTTTTGGTATCCATTAGCTTTAAGATTTTTAATGAATGGCTGGATATGCAGCATTAATGCGGAATATGCCAGAATTATAAGAATAAAATTAATTTTTTCAACGATCGGGATTTCGTATTGAAAGAGCAAAATATCTGACGAAAGAAACAGACAAAAAGCGATGACCAGGAACTTATTCTTTTTAGAAACACTCAAGATATAAAGGAAAAAATAAAACGCAGTGGTTCCGAGTTTCGCCCACCGGTTTCCATTCAACCCAAAAGAGTGGATCGCATAAAAATTTATAATCAGAAAAATAATCCCTGAAACTAAGAAAACCGGGTTAAGTTTTTTCATTGATAAAAACCATGGATAAGGGATCGACAATATACAAAATATTTGTTGCCATTCCGGAAATGACAAAAATTGAGGATTAAAAATTCTGAAAAAGTATTTTTTCCGAAAAAAAGAGAAAATCTTTCAAACATTGACTTAAATAAAGAACCGGAAAAGCTTCCTTAATCCTGATATCTTCAATAT
>JBAVQO010000291.1:0-29514 GCA_049694135.1 Gillisia sp.
GATAAGTACTTCTTTCTGGTCTGCGAGGACAATTATTTTGCAAAAGACCCAGCAAACTTTTTCTGAATGAGCTAACTAAATGTCTTCTCTTTTTCCAGAAAAGAATTCAGACTTCCGGCGACTTCGAAACAGCCATTTACCTTTGGAATGCTGCTACAGGATCGGGAATCTGGTTTATAGGATTTACAGGTGAAGTTAGTAAGATCTATTTCCCTGAATTTGTGGTTTAACTCCAGACACTTGTTGTAAAGAGAGCTAACCGTTTCATTTTCTTTAGGTTCTATATTGTTCTTTAAAAGATATCCTTTTAAGAAGTTTTCTATAGCTATCTGTGAATGCCTGCACACAAGGTAAGACACCACATCTTCTTCAGGCCTGCAAAGCTCCTCGTTGGCAGCTTCCAGTTTTTGAAAGGCTTCTTTAAACAAGCCCCGGGCTTTAGTTTCCATAATCGAGATTTTAGATTAAAAAAAGGACGTTTTTAGTATTATTTCTGAATGATGGAAATTCTGAACATACTAAAAACGTACTTTTAAGATTGATTAAGAGTTGTTTTTACATATCTCTGAAAAGTTCCAGTCTTTCCCATTTCACTTCTACTTCTTCCTGGGCCTGTTTCAGCAAAGCTTCACCCACTTCAGCATTTTCTTTTGCCACCCTGGTAAAGCGGGTTTCCTTGTACATAAAGTCCTTAAGCGGGATTTGAGGAGGTTTGGAATCCAGTTTGAAGCGTTTGCCTTTTGGCTCTGCAGGATTAAACCTGAACAATGGCCAGTAACCCGATTCTACTGCTTTTTCCTGATGTAAAGCGCCATCTTTAAGATCATAACCATGTTCACCACAATGTGAATAAGCTATGATGATGGATGGTCCCTCATAGGCCATGGCTTCTTCTATCGCTTTCAATGTTTGCAGATCCTTGGCACCAATGGCCACCTGAGCTACATACACATTTTGATAGGAAACGGCCTGTAACGCCAGACTTTTTTTGGAAGTTCTTTTACCGGAAACCGCAAATTTCGCGCTAGCACCCAGCGGAGTGGCTTTAGACATTTGTCCGCCGGTATTGGAATATACTTCGGTATCCATTACCAGAATATTGATGTTCTCTCCCGAAGCTAATACGTGGTCTACACCCCCGTAACCAATGTCGTAGGCCCAGCCGTCGCCTCCCAGAATCCAAACTGCTTTTTTACGCAGATATTCACTTAGCTCATTGAGCTTTCTGGCATCGTCTTTATCTATAGTGGCGAGAATAGCTTTAAGCTGTTGTATTTGAGCCAGCTTTTCTTTTTTCTGAATTTCATTCTCTTCAGGATTTGTTAGAATAGCTTCTACAAGGTCTTTTCCTACTTCATCCTCCAGAGATTTCAGAAGGTCTACGGCGATCTCTTCCTTCTTGGTAAGTGCCAGTCTCATTCCCAATCCGAATTCAGCATTGTCTTCGAACAACGAATTTGCCCAGGCTGGCCCCTGTCCTAAAGAATTCTTTTTATAGGGCGTGGTAGGAAGGTTTCCTCCGTAGATAGATGAGCAACCAGTGGCATTCGCTATTAAGATCCTGTCGCCATAAAGCTGGGTGAGCATCTTGATATAAGGAGTTTCCCCACATCCGGAACACGCACCGGAAAACTCGAATAAGGGTTCCAGGAATTGGGAACCTTTTACATTGGTGATCTGTAATTCTGTACGGTCGTAATATGGCAGATTCACGAAATAATTCCAGTTGTTATTTTCTTTTTCGGCAACTTCAAGTTTGTTGCGCATATTAATGGCCTTGAAATTCTCAATTTCCTTGCTTTCGGCAGGACAAACTGCTACGCACAGATCGCAACCGGTGCAGTCTTCCGGAGAAACCTGAAGCACATACGAATCGGTTGCAGCGGTAAAGGGTCTTCCTTTTGCAGAAACTGCTTTCAATGAATCGGGAGCATCGGCAAGGTCCGCAGTCGGAACCACTTTTGCGCGGATGGCAGCATGCGGACAGATAGCGATACACTTGTTACACTGTGTACACAGATCTTCTCCTTCCCAAACAGGAATGAAATCGGCAATACCGCGTTTTTCGTACTGAGTGGTGCCAGTGGGGAAAGTACCATCTATAGGGAAGGCGCTTACAGGAAGCTCATCTCCATATCCGGAAAGGATTTTTCCGAGTACTTCTTTCACGAACGAATCGGCTTCTCCGGTCATCATTGGCCTGAGTTGGCGATCACTTGTAATTTTTTTAGGATATTCAACCTTCTGAAGATTTTCCAGCGATTTATCCACCGCATTAAAGTTCATCTTAACAATCTTGTCTCCCTTGTGAGAGTACGATTTCACGATGGCATCCTTGATCTTTTGAATGGCTTCTTCTTTAGGAAGCACTCCTGAAATAGCAAAGAAACACGTTTGAAGCACCGTATTTGTACGCTTACCGAGATCAGCCTCGTGAGCCACTCTGGTAGCATCTACCACGTAGAAATCAAGTTCATTTTCCACGATCTCCTCCTGCATTTTCTGCGGAAGTTCATCCCAGATTTCTTCGTTTGAAAATGGAGAGTTCAGAAGGAAAGTTCCGCCTTTTTTGATCTTTTTCAGGATATCATATTTCTCGATGAAATTGAATTGGTGGCAGGCAAGGAAATCGGCTGTATTTATAAGGTAACTGGAATAAATTGGTTCCGGACCGAAACGAAGGTGGGAAACAGTTTGCGCCCCAGCCTTTTTAGAGTCGTACACAAAATATCCCTGAACATAATTATCGGTAGTTTCCCCGATGATCTTGATGGAGTTCTTATTGGCACCCACTGTACCATCAGAACCCAGACCGTAGAACATACAGTTAAAAGTTGTTTTTTTAGTCTTGAATACCGGATTGTAAAGTAAGCTGGTGTGAGTGACATCATCATTGATACCAATGGTAAAATGATTTTTAGGTCTTGGTTTTTCCAGTTCATCAAAGATGCCCTTAACCATCGCCGGGTTGAATTCTTTGGAAGACAAGCCATAACGACCGCCAATAATACCGGGGGCCTTCCTTTCGCTTTCGGCAAAGGCGGTTACCACATCTAAATAAAGAGGTTCACCAGTGCTGCCGGGTTCTTTTGTGCGATCGAGAACGGCAATCTTTTTGACTGTTTCAGGGATTTTTGCGATAAAGTCTTCAATAGAAAAAGGCCTGTACAGACGCACGAATAAAGCGCCGACTTTCTCATCGGAATTCAGTAGTGTATCCACTGTTTCTTTAACTGCACCTTCCCCGGAGCCCATTATTACAAGCACTTTTTCGGCTTCCGGATGTCCCACGTAATCGAACAGATTATAACGCCTGCCCGAATGTTTATAAAACTCATCCATCACCTCCTGAACGATTGCAGGAACGGCTTGATAATGAAGATTGGCGGCTTCCCTTGCCTGGAAGAAAACATCCGGATTTTGAGAAGTACCACGTACCACCGGAGAATCCGGATCCAAAGATCGTTTTTTATGCTGCATGATCTTATCTTCAGGCATCATAGCTTTAATAATCTCATCGGGTATTCCATCGATCTTGGAAATCTCATGAGAAGTTCTGAAACCATCGAATATATTCAGAAAAGGAATTCGGGATTTCAAAGTTGCTACCTGTGAGATCAGAGCGAGATCCTGTGCTTCCTGCACAGACCCACCAAAAAGCATAGCAAAGCCAGTCTGTCGTGCTGCCATCACATCTGAATGATCTCCAAAGATAGAAAGCGCGTGGGTGGCAATGGTTCTCGCTGCCACGTGAATGACGGTGGGTAATAATTCTCCCGCTATCTTATACATATTGGGGATCATCAGCAATAAACCCTGTGATGCCGTAAACGTGGTGGTTAACGCTCCTGCCTGGAGCGATCCATGGACGGCGCCAGCTGCCCCGCCTTCACTTTGCATTTCAACTATTCGCGGGATATTATTCCAGATATTTTTCTTTCCTTTCGAACTTAAAATATCTACGTGTTCTCCCATAGGAGATGCCGGCGTAATAGGATAAATCGCGCAGACTTCATTGGTTTTGTGTGCCACTCTTGCTACCGCTTCGTTGGCGTCGCAAATGAGCTTAGGGAATTCCTTAGTCATCACTCCATCTATTTTATTAATATATCAGTTATTCGCCGTGAAGCCATTCTTTCTTAGCAAGGAGCTCTTCCTCGGATTCATGATGATTTTCATCGGGAATACAACAATCTACCGGACATACCGAAGCGCATTGTGGTTCATCATGAAATCCCTTGCATTCAGTACATTTTTCTGCAATAATAAAATAGAATTCATCTGAAAGAGGTTCGTTCTCGGCATCTGCGTCGACTTCTTTTCCATAAGGTGTGGTCACCGTTCCATTTAAAACAGTTTCTTCAGAATAAGACCAGTTTTGGTCTGGTTCATAGATGGCGTTGTTTGGGCATTCAGAAATGCAGGCATCGCAGTTGATGCATTCATCGGTTATAGTTAGTGCCATAATCGTAAGATTTTAATTTAAACTTCAGCATAAATGTACCCTGCTCCTACCTGCATTAATATGATATTGATCATATTTTACTGAAAATAATTCACCATCTGAATTTCAGCTTATTATGACATTGATCATATTTAGTGGCCAATAGTGCGGCTAAATTTGATATTGATATCTTGAAAAATCGGTTGTTAACTGATCTTCCTCAAACACGTCGATTATGATTACTTTAAACGAGAAAAAACCTCTTGCACACTCCCTGGATAACGTTGTAATACGATTTGTAGGCGATTCAGGAGATGGAATGCAACTTACCGGTACTCAGTTCTCTGATACCTCTGCCATGTTTGGAAATGATGTGGCCACTTTTCCTAATTACCCGTCTGAAATTCGTGCTCCCCAGGGCAGTCTTTATGGAGTTTCAGGATTCCAGGTTCATATTGGCAGTGTGGAGGTTAGCACGCCGGGTGACAGTGTAGATCTTTTGGTAGCAATGAATCCCGCCGCGCTTAAAACGAACCTTTATGCCGTTAAACCGGGTCAAACTATTATAGTAGACACCGATTCATTTACAAAAAAGAATCTTGAAAAAGCATTGTACGAGAAAAATCCACTTGAAGATGGAAGCCTGGAAAATTACCGGGTGATCCAGGTTCAGATGTCCTCGCTTACTAAAGAAGCGCTGAAAGATGTCCAAGGCCTGGATAATAAAAGCATTACCAGAAGCAAAAATATGTTTGCGCTGGGTATGGTTTACTGGCTCTATAATCGCTCCCCGGAGCATACCATCGATTTTTTCAAAAAGAAGTTCAAAACAAAACCCCACCTTATAGAAGCCAATAAAAAGGTGCTTAATGCAGGTTTCTTTTATGCGGAAACCATAGAGCTTATTCCCAATTCTTATAGCATTTCTCCCGCTAAAATGCCCAGGGGAACTTACAGGATTATTATGGGTAACACCGCTACCGCCTGGGGCTTTCTTGCAGCAGCAGAAAAATCTGGCCTGGAGCTGTTTCTAGGTTCTTATCCTATTACTCCGGCTACAGATATCCTTCACGAACTTGTAAAACATAAACATTTCGGTGTCAAGGCTTTTCAGGCTGAAGATGAGATAGCAGGAATTACCTCTGCTATAGGAGCGGCTTTTGCAGGCGATCTGGCTATTACCACCACCTCGGGACCCGGCCTTGCTCTTAAAGGGGAAGCCATTGGCCTTGCCATGATGATTGAACTGCCACTGGTTATAGTGAATGTGCAACGCGGCGGGCCTTCCACCGGATTGCCCACCAAAACTGAACAATCTGACCTTTTACAGGCGTTATACGGCCGAAATGGAGAAAGTCCGGTGATCGTTATCGCTGCAAGTACTCCCGCCAATTGTTTCAATTATGCATATGAAGCTGCAAAACTTGCCATCGAACATATGACCCCCGTTATTTTGTTAACCGATGGATATATAGCAAACGGTTCAGGCCCATGGAGAATAAAAACCGTGGAAGAAATGCCTGCGATCCGAAACCATAAGATAACAGAAGTTAAAGAAAACTGGCATCCGTATGACAGAGATCCGGAAACCCTGGCCAGAAACTGGGCGGTGCCTGGAACTGCAGGTTTAGAACACCGCGTGGGAGGACTTGAGAAAGATAAAGTAACCGGGGATGTATCCCATGTTCCCGAAAACCACGAGATTATGGTTCATACCCGTGCTGAAAAAGTAAAAAGAGTACAGAACTATATTCCGGCAATCATGCCTGAATTCACTGATGAGGGAGACCTGCTTGTGGTAGGATGGGGCGGAACCTACGGCGCTCTGCATTCCGCAGTAAAACAATTGTTTGAAGAAGGCCACAAAAATATCGGCTTCGCTCATTTCAATTATATTAACCCTCTTCCAAAAAACACGGAAGAAGTTTTAAGAGGTTTTAAAAAAGTGATCGTGTGCGAGCTCAATAACGGCCAATTCGTGAACGTACTGCGTATGAATTTTGCCGGTATTAATTTCTTACAGTACAATAAAATACAGGGATTGCCTTTTGCCAATTCCGAACTTGTCGAAAAATTTAAAAGCTTGATCTGATTATGGAAACTGCAACTTTAGATAAAAAGTACACCTATAAAGACTTTGCCAACGACCAGGAAGTAAGGTGGTGTCCCGGCTGTGATGATTATGTGATTCTTCGCTCGGTTCAAAAAGCCCTACCTGAAATGGACGTAAAAAAAGAAGATGTGGTCTTCATTTCAGGAATAGGCTGCTCGTCACGATTTCCTTATTACATGGGCACCTATGGCATGCACGGGATTCATGGAAGGGCTCCGGCGATCGCTTCAGGTGTAAAACTCGCTAATCCGGATCTCAGCGTTTGGGTGATCACCGGGGACGGCGACAGCATGGCAATTGGCGGAAACCATTTTATTCATGTACTTAGAAGAAATATTGACCTGAATATCATCCTTTTCAATAACGAGATCTACGGTCTCACCAAAGGACAGTTTTCTCCAACTTCACTGGTTGGACAGAAAACGAAATCTTCGCCTTACGGTAACACTCAGCCCCCCTTTTCTCCAGGAGAATTGGCCATTGGAGCGCACGGAAGGTTTTTTGCACGAATTTCGGGAAATTCACCTAAAGAGATGACCGATACTTTTGTGGAAGCTCAAAAATTTAAAGGTACTTCCCTGGTAGAAGTCATGCAGAACTGTGTGATTTTTAACGATGGTTGTTACCTGAAGTACACCGACAAAACTGTAAGGGAAGATAAACAACTGTATGTGGAACATGGGAAACCCATGATCTTCGGAAAGGATCGCGAGAAAGGACTTATTTTGAATGGTCTTAAACTCGAAGTGGTCACTATTGGTGAAAATGGTATTACCGAGGAAGACATCCTGGTTCACGACGCCACAGAAAAAGATCCCACCCTTCACCAAATGCTGGTACGACTCGAATATCCCCTGGTGACCGGGATTATAAGAAGTTGTGTAGATGTTACCCTGGAAGAGAGAGAGCGCGCACTTACCGAAGAGATCAAATCAAGATCTTCTTTCCACAGTACAGACGATCTTTTCTTTTCGGGTGAAACCTACGAAGTAAAGTAGGTGATTACTGACTTTTGTCAGTTTCTACCTCTCTCAATACTGGTAAATTTAATACGATTTAAAGACTGAAAAAATGGGTTCAGAAGCTATCATAGTATTCTTTCTCGCCGGAGTAATTCTTGTAGCTGGCGCGAATTTTATTTCAAAATTAATCTCCCCAAAATCAGATAATCCTCAAAAAAAGGAACCTTACGAAAGCGGTATGAAAACCATCGGGCCCACCTGGGTCCAGTTTAAGGTGGGATACTACCTGTTTGCAATATTATTCCTTTTGTTTGATGTGGAAGTGGCGTTTTTAATACCATGGGCAGTTGTTTTTCAGAAAATTGGCGGACCGGCCTTTATTGAAATACTCATCTTCCTGCCCATTCTTGGATTAGGTCTGGCTTATGCGTGGAAAAAAGGAGCTTTAAAATGGGAATAGCAGTAAACACTAAAGAAATTCCGAAAAATTTCCCGGGAGAAGTTATTCCTGCTGGAAACGGAGGTAACATTCTTATAACTTCTCTGGACAAGATTATAAACTGGGGGCGCGCTAACTCGCTCTGGTCCTTGTACTTTGGCACTAGTTGCTGTGCTATAGAGATGATGCAAACCGGGGCGGCCCGGCATGATTATTCACGATTTGGTTTTGAGGTGGCCCGGCCCTCGCCAAGGCAGGCCGATCTTATAATTATTGCCGGAACTATTACTACTAAAATGGCGCCGGTTCTTCGGAGACTTTACGATCAGATGGCCGAGCCCAAATACGTGATTGCCATGGGAGCTTGCGCCATTTCCGGCGGCCCTTTCTTCTACAATTCCTATTCGGTTGTAAAAGGTGCTGATCACGTAATTCCGGTAGATGTTTATGTACCAGGATGCCCCCCACGGCCAGAGGCACTGTTGGAGGGAATGCTGATGCTTCAGAAAAAAATAAAAACCGAGCACCGGCTTCAAAAGAAGAATCCTGTGAATGGTTTTGATGAAGGACTTTAAAAAATCAAAAAGTCATGACTAATCAAGAACTTCAAGAACTTATCACCGGCTGGTTTAACGATCCCGCTGCAGTAAAACTCGAATTTAACGAAGAAGGTTCACAGTACCTTAATATAAGCATTCATCCAGATTATCTCCATGAGATGATGTATGACCTGAAACAGAATAGATATACAAGTTTTGATTACCTCTTCTGTCTTACAGGAATTGACTGGGGAAAGGAACTGGAAGTAGTGTATCACCTTGAATCTACAGATTACCGGCATAGTATGGTGGTACGTTCAAAGATCGAAAACCGGGAAAATCCCGAAATCGAATCTGTTTGCGACATCTGGGCGACCGCTAATTTCCATGAACGCGAGGCTTTCGATTTCTTTGGAATCAGATTTAACGGTCATCCTAATTTGAAGCCTCTTTTTCTTTATGAAGGTTTTGAAGGTTATCCACTTCGCAAGGATTTCACTGATGAAAAAAATATGGTTGTAAAATAGAAAACCATGGAAACTGCCACTATAAACAACAATTTTAAATCTGAAGAATACTTCATCAATATGGGGCCGCAGCATCCTGCTACCCACGGGGTTCTTCGGCTTCTTTTAACCATCGATGGGGAAATCATCAAAAAAGTGGAACCTGATCTTGGATACATTCATCGTTCCATCGAAAAGATGTGCGAAAGCGACAGTTATCAGCAAATCGTACATCTAACCGACCGGATGGACTACCTTTCTTCGCATATTAACAACGAGGCGGTCTGTCTCGCAGTAGAAAATGGTCTTGAACTTGAGGTGCCAGACAGAGTTAAAGCAATAAGAACTATTCTTGATGAACTTACCCGCATCTCTTCCCATTGTCTCTGGTGGGGCGTCATGGGAATGGATGTTGGAGCTCTTACCTCGTATTTTTATGGGTTCAGAGATCGTGAAATGATCAATGATATTTTCGAGGAAACCTGCGGAGCACGACTCACCATGAATTATAATATTCCTGGCGGTCTAATGCAGGACATTCATCCGAATTTCGTGAAAAGAGTGAAGGAATTTATCGATCACTTTAAAACCAAACTCCCTGAATACGACCGTCTCCTAACCAATAATGTGATCTTTCAAAAACGCACCCAAGGTGTGGGAGTACTGGCCATAGAAGATGCCATTTCTTATGGAGCTTCCGGACCAGTGGGAAGAGCTTCCGGCTATTCCTGTGATGTTCGAAAACATCATCCTTATAGCGCGCTCGATAGGATTTCATTTAATGAGGCACTGCATACAGATGGTGACTCTTATGCCCGTTACCTGGTGAGAATTCAGGAAATGTGGGAATCTATCTCAATTATAGAACAACTTATAGACAACATTCCAGCAGGTGAGTATAAAGTGGCTACCAATGCCGTGATCAAGCTTCCCAAAGGAGAATATTATCAAAAAGTAGAAACCGCCAGAGGCGAACTTGGAGTCTACATTATAAGTACAGGAACCAAGAATCCTTATAGGGTAAAATTCCGCTCACCGGGACTATCCAATCTTTCGCTGTTGAATGAGATTACGGTGGGAGGAAAGATAGGAGATTTGGTAGCTACCATGGCCACCATAGATATTGTTGTACCAGATATTGACCGTTAAACGCAGAATTATGAATATAGTCTTTTTAATAAATGAATGGATTGTAGGACTCCTTCCTGCTGAAATTACAGGACTCACAAAAATGGTACTGATCGCTCTCACTTATCTCACACTTTTTGCGGTTTTGGGCCTTTATCTCGTCCTGCTGGAAAGAAGGATTGCTGCCTGGTTCCAATTAAGAATAGGACCGAATCGGGTGGGGTATCAGGGAACGCTGCAAACCATGGCAGATGCTCTTAAATTACTCACAAAAGAACTCACCGGCACCGACAAAGCTGATAAGTTCCTCTATAATCTTGCTCCTTATTTTGTGATTATCACTGCCCTGACGGCATTAGGAATCTTTCCTTTTACCGAAAATCTACAGGCGTATGATCTCAATATTGGTATTTTCTTTCTCATCGCGATCTCTTCCATTGGGGTAATAGGAATTCTTCTGGCAGGGTGGAGCAGTAATAACAAGTATTCCCTTATAGGTGCCATGCGCAGCGGAGTACAAACCATCAGCTATGAACTTTCCATAGGACTGTCGTTACTGACTATGGTCTTGATCACCGGAAGCCTTCAGCTTTCAGAGATCGTCGAAGTACAGAAAAATGGATGGCTGATCCTGCAGGGACATATTCCTGCCATAATCGCATTTATGATCTTTATGATCGCCGGAACTGCTGAAACAAACCGTGCTCCCTTTGATATGGTTGAAGCAGAGTCTGAACTCGGTGCCGGCTTTCACACCGAATATTCAGGAATGAAGTTCGCATACTTCTTCCTGGCCGAATTCATTAATATGTTCATTATAGCGGCTATAGCGGCTACGATTTTCTTCGGAGGCTGGTTATCACCCTTCGGAATTACCGAGTCGATTCCCTGGCTGGGCGTATTCTGGTTTTTGCTCAAGACATTCATACTGGTATTCCTGATGATGTGGTTTCGCTGGACCTTTCCGAGGCTTCGGGTAGACCAGCTGCTAACCCTGGAATGGAAATATCTGTTGCCCATTAACCTTGGAAATATAGTTCTCATGGCCCTGATCGTATGGCTCGGCCTAACCATTCAAATTTAGGATTATGAGTTATTTTTCAGACATATACAAAGGCATCAAGACCCTGCTCACCGGGATGAAGGTCACCGGAAACTATTTTCTTCATTCAAAAAAAGGAGCCATTACCCAAAAATATCCCGAAAACCGTGACAACCTTCAGATGTTCGAGCGCTTTAGAGGTGAAGTTGTAATGCCTCATGACGAACAGAATGAACATAGCTGTACCGGTTGCCAGAAATGTGAGATCGCCTGCCCCAATGGAAGTATCGAAATTATCTGGGACCGCGTGGTAGATGAGGAAACGGGCAAAAAGAAAAAGATCATAGACAAACATATTTATCATTTTGGAATGTGCACTCAATGCGGTCTTTGTATAGACGCCTGTCCTAATGATGCCATAAAATGGGCTCAGAATTTCGAAAATTCGGTCTACGACAGAACTCAGCTAACCCGAGTATTAAACAAACCCGGCTCAAAAGTAAGAGACGGTGTAGAAGATTAAGATTATGGAAAGAATTATTTTTTATCTCCTGGCAGCCATTATGGTCACTTTCGCGATCGCTTCTGTAAGCAGCCGTAAAATGCTGCGCTCGGTGATCTATCTGCTATTTGTACTAATTGGTGTTGCCGGCATTTTTTTCCTTGCCGATTATAATTTTCTTGCTGCTATACAACTAACGGTCTATGCCGGCGGTATCGTGGTGCTAATAATTTTCTCGGTCTTACTGGTACATCACATTGAAATGGAACTGGAAGTGGCTAACAAGAAACGGCAAATCTTAAGCGCGCTGCTTTGCGTCGCCGGGATTGGAGTCTTTCTCAGCAGCATTTATTCCTATCCTTTTAATGTCAGCGGAAAAGCCGTGACTACTACCACTGCTCAGATCGGCGAAAAATTACTCGACTATGGTCCGGGCGGATTCATTCTTCCGTTTGAGGTGATCAGTGTGCTTTTACTGGCAGTAATGATTGGTGCGATTATCATCGCAAAAGGCGGAAAGAATATGGAATCACGACCGAAGCATACCAAAGCTTCCGAAATTGAAAAAGAAGTGATACTGGAAGTTGAACAGGAAATTCAGCTAAAACAGATCCTCAAAGATAAAGCAACTATCGAAACCGATTAATAAAATCTACAAATATGATCCCAGGCGTTAGTATACCCGAAATCCTCACCCTCACCTCGATACTTTTCTTTATCGGGATCTATGGGTTCATCACCAGGAAAAATCTCATCTCTATGCTCATCTCTGTAGAACTGATTCTCAATGCCTCGGTGGTTAATTTCGTGATCATCAATAAATATCTCTTTCCCGATGTGTTAGAGGGAGTGATTTATTCAATTTTTATCATTGCGGTGGCAGCGGCCGAAACTGCGCTGGCCGTGGCGATCATCATTAACCTCTATAGAAAAGTGAGTTCTGTGGAAGTGAAAGACACTGAAATAATGAAGTATTAAAATCAGGAAATTATGAACCTCAGTTATATTCTTTTAATTCCGTTTGTTCCGCTGACTGTATTTCTGGTTCTGGGGATCTTTAATCAAAAGATAAAACCCGCCGTCTCGGGTGTTGTGGGCGTGGCCGGATTGGCTATTTCTGCTCTGCTATCCTATTACACTGCTTTTCAGTATTTCTTTGTCCACGGAAAAGTTGATGGAGTTTTTCAAACCTTTGTCAATAAGATTACCTGGTTGCATTTTACCGATACTCTTCAGGTTGATATGGGTTATCTTATCGATCCGATTTCGGTGATGATGCTGGTGGTTGTGACCACAGTTTCCCTGATGGTGAATATCTATAGCCGCGGATATATGAAAGGCGACGATGGCTATACCCGTTTCTTTGCTTATTTGTCGCTCTTCAGCTTCTCGATGCTCGGATTGGTGCTCGCCACAAACCTTTTCCAGATTTATATTTTCTGGGAGCTGGTGGGAGTTTCCTCTTTCTTATTGATTGGATATTATTATACCAAAACCTCAGCCATAGCGGCCGCTAAAAAGGCATTTATCGTGACTCGTTTTGCCGATTTCGGATTCCTTATCGGAATTTTTATAATGGGTTATTATACCGGAACTTTCGATTTCCAGGAGCTTACGAATCCTGAAGGAGCAGTGATCCTAAACTGGGCCTCAACGTCATTTATGGGATTATCGGTAATAACATGGGCGCTAATTCTCATTTTTATGGGAGGTGCCGGAAAATCGGCAATGTTTCCATTACATATCTGGCTTCCCGATGCGATGGAAGGTCCTACTCCAGTTTCAGCTTTGATCCACGCGGCAACGATGGTTGTCGCAGGTGTGTATCTTGTCGCCCGACTTTTCCCCATGTATTACTTAGTCGAAGACGGCTTTGCTCTGAAGATCGTTACCTATGTGGGCGCATTTTCTTCTCTCTTTGCTGCGATCATTGCCATTACACAAACAGATATCAAACGGGTACTTGCGTTCTCGACTATGTCGCAGCTTGGTTATATGATGATGGCTCTGGGAGTCTCAGGACTTGACGGGCACGAAGGGGTTGGATTTATGGCTTCAATGTTCCACCTTTTCACACACGCCATGTTCAAAGCGCTTTTATTTCTTGGTGCAGGTTCGGTGATTCATGCCGTACACAGCAATTTTCTGAAGGATATGGGAGGATTACGAAAATATATGCCGGTAACCAATATTACCTTTTTGATCGCTGCTTTGGCAATCTCGGGTGTACCACCTTTGGCCGGATTCTGGAGTAAGGATGAACTGCTATTGGCAGCTTACGAGAACAGCCAGTTTATCTATTTGATAGAGGTATTCGTTGCCGGGCTTACTGCCTTCTATATGTTCAGGATCTACTTCGGAATATTCTGGGGTAAGGATACTCAATACGAACACACTCCTCACGAATCGCCCTTGTCGATGACCATTCCATTGCTGGTGCTGGCATTTCTGACCTTAATTGGCGGATTTGTTCCCTTCAGTGAACTGGTAACAGCCGATAAAGTTGGTTTTGAATCTCATTTAAATCTTCCGCTTGCGGCCATTGCAGTAAGCGTGGGAAGCATTGGGATCATAATGGCGTGGCTTTTCTACAAAAAAGAGAACGACCTGGCTTCCCGATTTGCCCATGCCTTTGGAAGCTTTTACATCTGGGCCAGTCATAAATTTTATTTCGATTAGATCTATCTCTTCATGGCTAAAAAGGTCTTTTTTAAAAATGTGGCTGCACCCATCGCTTTTTTCGATAAGAGATTCGTTGATGGCACTATGGAAGGAATAGGTAACAAAACAGTACTGATCTCACAAAAGATCAAGGGCCTGCAATCGGGAAAAGTGCAGGATTATGCCTTCGGCTTTGTAGCCGGAGCGGTGATTCTCGCCTTTATATTCATTTATATATGGACTAACTAATTAGTATTATGGACATTTTATCACTTTTCGTCATAGTTCCCATCCTGGTCATCGTGGCGCTGATTTTTTCAAAAGGATTGAAACAGGCCCGAATCATTGCGATGAGCGGAGGGATCATTCAACTGGGAATGGCTATTAACCTCATCTTCGCCTACATCAGGGAAAGAGACGTAAACAATTCCATTATGCTCTTCACAAAAGATCTGATGTGGTTTGAGCAGCTGAACATTCATTACAGCATTGGAGTTGACGCCATATCCGTGGCTCTTATAACCCTTACTTCAATTGTTCTGTTAGCTGGCGTATTCATCTCCTGGAAAATCGAAGATCTTCCTAAAGAATTTTTTATATCACTGATTATCCTTTCTACCGGGGTGTATGGATTTTTTATATCAATAGACCTGTTTACGATGTTCGTGTTCTATGAGATCGCGGTGATCCCGATGTATCTTCTTATAGGAATTTGGGGAACAGGACCAAAAGAATATTCGGCTATGAAATTAACCCTGATGTTGATGGGAGCTTCAGCCGTCTTACTGGTGGGAATCCTGGGAATTTATTTCAATTCCAATGCCGATGGCGGGGCACTCACTTTTAATATCCTCGAAATTGCAAAGGTGAATATTCCATTTGCAGCTCAAAAACTGTTCTTTCCAATGACATTTATCGGGTTTGCGGTTTTAGGAGCACTTTTCCCTTTCCACACCTGGTCTCCTGATGGTCACGCTTCCGCTCCAACCGCGGTATCGATGCTGCACGCAGGAGTTTTGATGAAATTGGGAGGCTACGGGATCTTTAGAGTGGCAATGTTCCTGTTACCACAAGGAGCCCTCACCTGGTCCTGGTTCTTTATCATTTTATCGGCTACAGGAGTGATCTATGGAGCTTTTGCCGCACTGCGACAAACCGACCTGAAATATATCAACGCCTATGCCTCGGTGAGCCACCTGGGAATGGTGAGTTTCGCATTATTGATGCTGAATAAAACTGCCTGGAATGGCGCGATATTACAGTCCTTATCACACGGATTTATGACCGCGCTTTTCTTCGCCCTTATCGGGATGATCTACAGCCGAACTCACACCCGGGATATCACCAAACTGGGAGGCCTGCTTAAGGTCATTCCTTTTATCTCGGCCATTTATGTGATTACGGGACTTGCCTTGTTAGGACTGCCGGGATTTAGCGGATTTGTAGCCGAAATGAACATTTTTGTAGGCGGCTTCCTGAAAGATGATATGTTCCACAGAATATTAACTGTCGTTACAGTTTCATCGATAGTGGTTACCGCAGTGTATGTACTTCGGGTCGTAGGAATCATGCTGATGGGACCTGTAAAAAACAGTGCTTATTTAAGTCTGCCAACAGTAACCTGGTACGAAAAAGCGGGAGTGCTACTATTGCTTATTCCAATTGTAGGGATTGGAGTAGCCCCACTTTGGTTGAGCAATATGATCCTGCAAAGTCTTGAACCTTTTATTCGAGGAGTATTATAACTTTTAAAAAGAATTGAAATGGACCTTAATAGTTTTTTCCTGATGCGCCACGAGCTTACACTGCTCGCCATTATACTGATTCTTTTAATCGCTGAAATCTTTGTTCCCACCGGAAAAAAGAATAGCATCGTTTCCCTTGCGCTGATCCTCTTCGGACTTCATACGCTTTCCGGATTTTTTCCGCTGGCGGAAAGCAAACTTTTCGGTGGAATGTTCCGAAGCAATGAACTGATTCATTTCTTTAAAAATGTATTGAATCTTGGTGTTTTGATCCTGTTACTTCAGTCTGCCGACTGGGTAAAGGAAAAAATGGTTGGCAACGACCGCGGGACTGAATTTTTCATCCTACTGTTCGCTTCCTTGTTCGGGATGTATTTTATGATCTCGGCAGGCGACTTCCTGATGTTCTACATCGGTCTGGAACTTTCCACCCTTCCCGTAGCCGCGCTGGCTGCTTTTGAAGTGATGAAAAGGAAATCCAGTGAAGCAGGGATCAAGCTGATCCTTTCCGCAGCGCTGGCTTCAGGAGTTTCACTATTCGGAATCTCTATGCTTTACGCCACCGCTGGTTCGATTTATTTTGATCAGATTATTCTGAATATTACAGTCAATAATTTAACGATACTTGGATTTGTCTTGTTCTTTGCCGGACTGGCTTTTAAGATATCATTGGTTCCTTTCCATTTCTGGACTGCAGACGTTTATGAAGGCGCTCCAATAAGCATTGCTTCCTATTTGTCGGTAATTTCAAAAGGAGCCGCAGTATTTATTCTGATGATCTTATTGTTCAGCGTGCTGAAACCCTTAATGCAGGTGTGGGAAAATATGATCTATGTGCTTGCACTGGCAACGATGTTCACCGGAAACCTTTTCGCCCTCCGACAACAAAATATGAAACGCTTCCTTGCATTTTCCTCTATCGCCCAGGCCGGATTTATATTACTCGGACTTATTACCGGAACCCAGTTAGGAACAGCCACGGTGGTTTATTTCGTTACGATATACATTTTCTCTAACCTTGCTGCCTTTGGAGTGGTTCAGGCCATTTCTTCGCAAACCGGAAGAGAAAATATGAAAGATTATGAAGGTCTTTATCGAACCAATCCTAAACTCAGCCTGGTGATGATGTTGGCTCTGTTCTCTTTGGCCGGAATTCCGCCGGTGGCAGGATTCTTCGGAAAATTCTTCCTCTTTACCGCTGCGGCGAGCCAGGGTTATTACCTGCTCGTATTCCTTGCGGTCGTGAACGTAACCATATCGCTTTACTATTACTTGCTGGTAATCAGGGCGATGTTTTTGCGAAAAGGAGAAGATCCGGTTCCGTTTTTCAGAAATAAAATATATATGAGAATAGGATTAGTAATAACCGTAGTCGGGATTCTGATTTTGGGATTATATAGTCCGCTATACGATTACATTTATCAATTAAGTGGAGTCTTTAAATAAGGAATTATGGCACTGGAAGGCAAGCATACATTTGGCAGCATCGGTGAAACCCGTGTGAGTTTTATCGAAAAGAAGATCGAGGAAAACAGAAAGGAGTTTCTGAAAAAGCTGCTTGAATACAATGGTTTTGAAGTTATTGTAGAGGAAGAAAAACGAAAAAGCGAGGAAGAACCTCAACTTTACACTTTGGGCGTTACGGATATTACTTTTAATCCGGTTGTCGCAGTGTTTGAAAGAAAGCTGAAGACCTTCGATGGTCACAAAGTTAATCCGGAATACTGGAACCAGGAAAGTGAAAAAACAGCTCCCCAGTATTGGGAAAAGAAATAAAAATTCTTTTTTGATCGATTTTTGTGGATTCAGGAGAAAGCCCTGCGGTTTGTTCCGCAGGATTTTTCTATTTCAACAAGTCTGTTCCTCCAAATTTCGAGAATCTACCAAAACCCGTATAGTATGAGGTTCAAAAGAATAGGTAACAAAAAAACCCGCAACGTAAGTCGCGGGTTTTTAAGTGGTGCCTCCAGGAATCGAACCAGGGACACAAGGATTTTCAGTCCTTTGCTCTACCAACTGAGCTAAGGCACCAGTTGCCTACCTTTCGTTAGGCGGGTGCAAATATAATTTCAATTTTATTAACCCACAAAGGAAAATTTAAAAAATTGCTTTTGTAACTTCGCTTTTTTAAAGAATCTTCATGAATCTTGTAATCGACTTAGGGAATACACTCATCAAAATTGCTGTTTTTCAGGAGAATACTCTGTTGGTGAAAAAAGTTTTTCTGAAAAGTGAATTTTTAAAAAATCTTGAGGAACTGGCCTTGAAATATACGGAAATTAAAGATGTTCTTCTTTCATCGGTCATAAAAGTACCTGTAAAGGGGCTGCATTTTCTTCAGGAAAATTATACGGTCAGAGTTTTGGACAGGGAGATGCCGCAACTTTTTAAAAACCGGTACGCCTCTCCCAACACCCTTGGCCATGACAGGATCGCCCTCGTCTCTGCTGCGGCAAAGGAATATCCCACAAAAAATGTTCTCATTATAGATAGTGGCACTTGTATAACTTACGATTTTAAATCGGCTGATAATGAATACCTTGGCGGTGCCATTTCTCCGGGCATACAAATGAGGTATAAAGCTATGCATACGTTTACCCAAAATTTACCGTTATTAGAACCGGAGGGCGAGGTGCAGCTTATTGCGACTACCACAAAAAACTGTATTCACAGCGGAGTTGTTAACGGAATAACTGCCGAAATTGAAGGCATAATTTCTCAATACAAGGACCGTTTTCCGGATTTAACAATAATTTTGACAGGTGGAGATGCACAATTTTTGTGTAAAAGATTAAAAAATAGCATCTTTGCCAACTCAAATTTCCTCCTAAAAGGGTTGAATTACATTTTAGAATTTAATAAATCTCAATGATTAAACGATTTATACTAATCGTAGCCTTACTTTCTACCGTTCTTATGGCTGCGCAAGAAGAAAATTCATCTCCATACTCCTTTTATGGGATTGGTCTTACAAAATTTAAAGGAACTGCCGAAAATTATTCCATGGGAGGGCTGAGGCTTTTTTCGGATAGTATCCATCTAAATCTTCGAAATCCAGCCGCATACGGACGATTAAAACTTACCACTTTTGCGGTAGGAGGAAGCTACAGAACCGCAAGTGTGGATGATGGCACAAATACAGACACTGCAAAAAACACTTCTCTCGATTATCTGGCACTGGGGTTGCCCACCGGGAAATTAAGTTTTGGATTCGGACTTATTCCATACACTACTGTGGGATATCGTATTCTAGATGCAAACGATCAAACCATTAACCGGTTTTCAGGCCGCGGGGGTATGAATAAAGTGTTTTTAACAGCAGCCTATGCTGTAACTCCCGATTTAAGTTTGGGGGTAGATGTAGATTATAACTTTGGAAATGTTCAGAAAAGGTATATCGCCATTCAAAATGGGGTGCAGTATGGTACGCGTGAGATAAATAGAAGTGATTTGCACGGATTTAACTACAACTTCGGATTAGATTACCAGAAGGATATTTCAGAAAAACTGAAACTATATTCCGCCATTGTTTATCAGCCGGGAGTGAATATTACGGAAGAAAAAATGAGGAATGTTGCCACAATAACAGCGGCAGCCGATGGCTCTGAAGTCATAAATACCGAAAACACCACTACTTTTCCGGCAAACGATCTCACTCTTCCTTCTCAATTGACCATTGGTGCCGGTCTTGGAGGAAAAAATAAGTGGTTTGTAGGGGCAGAATATACCGGTTTAAAAACAAGCGATTTTAACTTCATCGAGAATACAGGGCAGGATTATAAATATGAAGATGCTTCGCAATACCGTATCGGGGGATTTTATATTCCAGAATATAATTCAATCACAAGTTATTTTAAACGAGTGGTTTACCGGGCTGGATTCCGATATGAGGAGACCGGGCTTAACCTAAACAACCAGGGCATAAATGAGTTTGGCATATCTTTTGGATTAGGATTACCAGCAGGACAGGATTTCTCAAATATTAACGTTGGAATTGAGTATGGACAGCGCGGTACAACAAATTCTAATCTTATTCAGGAGAATTTTTTCAAACTTTCTTTAAGTTTGTCATTAAACGATAAATGGTTCGTGCAAAGAAAATTTGATTAACCACAATAAAAACAAAAAAATGAAAACGAAATTTATACTTCTTCTTACAGTAATGTTATTGGGTACCAGCCTTATGAAGGCACAGTCGGGTGATTGTGCCACCAAAGCGGCTCTTGCCTACGACAATGCAAAGGCAAAAAAATACGATCAGGCATATCAGCCCTTAATGGAAGTGAAAGAAGATTGCCCAAAGTACAGCCTTGCCACTTTTCAGTACCTGAAAATAATTTTAGACCATAAAATCGCAAATGCTCAGGGAGACGAAAAAGAAGATTATATCGATGAAATGATTCAATTATTGAATGATCGTCTAAAATATTTTCCTGAAAAAACCAGCAAAGGTGATGTAGAAAGCGATATTGCCATGTTGAAATATGAAAATGGGATAGGAACCAAAGAGGAACAATTCAATGCGTTCGATAAAGCATTTAAGGAAGATCGCGATAATTTCAAAAGCCCTAAGGCTCTTTACGCTTACTTCTCTTTGTTAGTAGATCTTCAGGATGAAGGTAAAAAAACACTCGATGATGTTTTTGCCAATTATGATGAAGTGATCTCTAAAATAGAAGAAGAGCAAAATAAAATGGCTAAAAACATTGCTCCGCTTATCGAAAAACAGGATGCTGGTGAAAAATTAACCAGCAAGGAATCCACCTTGGTAGATAACTCGGAAATTAACCTTAAAGCTTATAACACTGTAACAAACAGTATTAATGCGAAATTAGGTCAGAGAGCAGATTGCGATAACCTTATTCCTTTATATACTAAAGATTTCGCAGAAAGAAAAGGAGATGTTTCCTGGTTAAAAATTGCATCCAGCAGATTATCTGCCAAAGACTGTACAGAAGATCCTATCTTCTTTAAAATTACTCAGGCTTTACATGAAGCGGAGCCTTCTGCAAAATCTGCCCTTTATCTAGGACAGTTGGCAGAAGCTAAAGGAAACAATTCTGAAGCTTTGAAATATTATAACGAATCTGCAGAGTTGGAAACTAATCCTTCAGATAAGTCCAGAGTTTATATGAAGATTGCAGATAATTACAGACAAAAAGGTAATTTTTCGCAAGCACGTTCTTTTTATAAAAAAGCGTTAAGTGCAAAACCATCTGCCGGAACCGCTTACCTTCATATCGCAAGTATGTATGCGCAAAGCGCCAACAGTTGTGGTGAAGATGCTTTCTCTAAACGAGCTGTTTACTGGTTAGCTGCAGAATATGCTGCAAAAGCAGGTCGTGTGGATCCATCTTTGAATGATATTTCAAACAAAACTGTTGCCGCTTATAAAGGAAGAGCTCCTCAGAAGTCTGACATCTTTCAGGCTGGAAAAGCAGGCCAAACCATCCATATTGGATGCTGGATCGGCGAGAGTGTAAGGGTACCTTCATTGTAGACCATTTATGATTACATATCAGAAAATAATTTATGGCATTGTCACAGTCTTAGCTGTGACAATGCTTTTTTCATGCGAAGGCAATCTTAACAAAGTACGGGCTTTAGAAAAGCAGGGCGATAATCCGCAGGCTATAGGAGAAAATATGGATCTTAAATATACAGATTCGGGTAGGGTGGTGGCTACTTTAAAAAGTGCCAAAATGCTGGATTTTACTAACATGGATTTTCCTTATCGTATCTTTCCGGATGGTGTTAAAGTAGATTTTTATGATGAAGACCACAATAAAAACACTGTTACGGCAGATTATGCCATTATTTATGATGAAACCGGACTTATAGATCTTAAGGGCAATGTGGAGCTGGTTACCAGTGACAGTACCCGGCTGGAAGCAAATCAGCTGTATTGGGATCAGTCTTTTGGCTGGGTATTTACAGATAAACCTAACACCATTCGCTTTGCTAATGGAGCTGTTAATAAAGGCCAGGGTTTTGATTCCGATTTAAATTTCACTAATTTCCGTTCTCGCACCAACGTGGGAGTTCAAGTTATAGAAGAGCAAAACAAATGATGAGATTCTTTAGATTTTTTGAATATGCTTACCTGGTAATGGGTGCTTTTTTTCTTTATGAAGGAATTCGTATCTGGAATATGGAGCGAAACCGGGCTTATCTATTTTTAGGCTTTACTGTGGTCTCTATTTTTATGTTTTTCTTCAAAAGACGTTTCCGAAAGAGATTTGAGGAAAGGAACCGCTAAGACTTTATGGAAGTTAACATCATTATTATAATTTGTATGCTGGTGCTTTCCGCCTTTTTCTCTGGCATGGAAATCGCGTATGTATCTTCTAACAAGATCTTTATTGAAATTGAGAAGCGGCAATCGGGATTTCTGGCCAATATTCTTAAAAGGCTTACCAAAAAACCTTCTAAATTCATTGCCACCATGCTGGTAGGTAATAACATCGCTCTGGTGGTGTATGGGTTTTTTATGGGCGATCTTATCATGGCCTGGTTAAACAGTCTGCTTCCTGTGCATAATGTGATCTTATACACCCTTATTGTAGATTTTAGTCTGTTCACGCAAACTCTCATTTCCACCTTGGTGATTTTGTTTACCGCAGAATTTCTTCCGAAGGTGTTCTTTCAAATCTATGCCAATTCGCTGTTGAAGTTTTTCGCAGTGCCCGCGTATTTGTTTTATATGATTTTTGGAGTCATTTCCTCTTTTATCATCTGGATTTCGGATGTTATTCTGAAAAGATTCTTTAAAACTGAAGGAGATGAAGTGCAACTTGCTTTCAGTAAAGTTGAATTGGGGAATTTTATAAGCGAGCAGATGGAAACGGTGGAAGCTCACGAAGAAGTAGATTCTGAGATACAGATTTTTCAGAATGCACTGGAGTTTTCAGATATAAAAGCCCGGGAAGTTATGGTGCCCAGAACCGAAATCGTGGCGGTAGATCAGCAGGTGGCGCCCAGCGATCTTATTGAAACCTTTACGGAAACGGGACTATCAAAAATCCTGATTTATAACGACACCATCGATGATATCATTGGGTACATCCATTCCTTTGAACTCTTTAAAAAGCCGAAAACGCTTAAATCTGTTCTCCTGCCCGTGGTATTCGTTCCCGAAACCATGTGGGTAAAAGATGTGCTGAATATTCTGATTAAAAAGCGCAAAAGTATCGCCGTGGTTATAGATGAATACGGCGGAACCAGCGGAATGATAACTATTGAAGACATTGTAGAGGAACTTTTCGGCGAAATTGAAGATGAACATGATCCTGTGGTGCTGGTAGAAGAAAAATTAGGAGAAGACCGCTATAAATTCTCCGCACGCCTGGAGGTAGATTACCTTAATGAAACCTATAAACTCGAAATTCCGGAAGGTGAAAATTATGAAACCCTGGGCGGGTTTATAACCAACCATACCGAAGAGATACCCCAGCAGATGGAAGAGGTAAGGATCGACGGTTTCAAAATAAAAATTCTGGAAGCCAGCAACACGAAAATCGAGCTTGTGGAACTGGAAATCACCGAGAAAGATTAATTACACAGACTAGTTAAAATTTTGCAAATATTAAGTTTTATAATTTGCTTAAAAACACTATTTTCGCCCCCTGTATTAGAATTAATTACAACTACAAATGGCAGTATTAAATAAAATAAGGCAACGTTCTGTCTTTCTGATAGGTATTATTGGATTGGCATTGTTTGCTTTTATATTATCCGGGTTGATAAAAAACGGCGGATTCAAGTCTAAAAATTCTCAGAATGTAATCGCGACGGTAAATGGAGAGGATATAAGCAGAGAAGATTTTGCCCGGCAGGTAGAGGCTTATCAGCGAAACATGGGTCCTAACGCTACTACCACGCAGGTGGTAAATCAGGTGTGGGATGCGAAATTGCGTGAGGTTGTATTGAAAGAAGAGATGGATAAGTTGGGGATTGAAGTAGGAGAAGCCCAGGTAAAACAGGCGCTGCGTCAGCAACTGGCCGGGAATCCAAACTTTACTAACGATGCCGGAATGTTCGATGAGAATAAACTTCAGGAATATGTGGCCAATTTAAAAGCTACTTCTCCACAAGCTTATCAGCAATGGTTAGCTTTCGAAAATTCTATTGCAGAATCTGCACGAGAAAATATTTATTTTAACCTTATAAGAGCCGGTGTCGGCGCTACTTTGGTTGAAGGAGAACAAGCCTATAAAATGGCTAATAACAATGCAGATCTTCAGTATGTACAAATTCCTTACAGCAGCATTCCCGATTCTGAAGTGAATGTTTCTAAAGAGGATATAAACAACTATATCAAAAAACATTCAGATCGTTTTCAGACCGAGACCACCCGTGATATTCAATATGTATATTTTCCCGAAGCAGCTTCTTCAGAAGATGAAGCGCAAGCAAAGGAAGATCTTGCAAAAATGCTGAATGATCGTGAAGAATTCAACGCTGGAACAAAATCGAATGATACTGTGGCAGGTTTCAAAAATGTGTCTCAAAAGGACATTGAAGAGTATGTAAACCGAAATTCAGATATCCCGTTTCAGGATAAATTTATCTTTAAAGATGAAATCCGTGGCGATCATACCCAGGAGATTTATAATCTTAATCCCGGCGAAGTTTTTGGTCCTTATAAAGAAGGAGGTTACTGGAAAGCCACCAGGATGCTCAACACTAAAGAAATGGCAGATTCGGCTAAGGCCAGCCATATCATGATTTCCTGGAAAGGCTTACAAACAGCTGCAGGAACTGAACGTACCAAGAATGAAGCAAAACAATTGGCAGACAGCCTTGCTAATGTTGTAAAAAAAGATCCTTCAAAATTCGAAGAACTAGCCAAAACCTATTCTCAGGATCCGGGTTCTGCAGCTAAAGGCGGAGATTTGGGTTGGTTTAGACCAGGAATGATGGTGGGCGACTTCAATGATTTTGTTTTTAGTCATGATAAAGGAGAAGTCGGAGTGGTTGAAACCAATTTTGGATACCATGTTATTAAAGTTGAAGATAAAACCGATAAGAAAAAAGCGGTGAAGATCGCTACCATAGCACGGGATATTGAACCTTCAGAAAAGTCTTTGAACGATCTTTTTACAGAAGTGACCAAGTTCGAAATGGCCGCTAAAGACAAAGGCTTTACAGATGTTGCCAAAACCGACAATTATGACGTAAAAACGGTTCGTGATATGAAAGTGCTGGATGAAAATATCCCCGGTGTTGGCTCTCAGCGTCGTATCGTTCAATGGGCGTTCCAGGATGATGTAGATAAAGGTACAATAAAACGTTTCGAAACTTCTAATGGATATGTAGTGGCGCAACTCACCGCAATCAACGAAAAAGGGCTTATGACGCCTGAAAATGCATCGGCTACCGTAACCCCAATTCTTCAAAAAGAGAAAAAAGCAAAGCTGATTAAGGATAAAATTACAGAGACTTCCTTAGATCAGATCGCCAAAAATCATAATGTAAGCGTACAAACTGCTAATGCTGTAAATCTTGATAATCCTACTCTTGCAGGTGCAGGTAGAGAACCCGAAGTGGTTGGGGCAGCCTTCTCGCTGGATAAAGGTCAGGTAAGTAAACCCATTGCAGGCGATAAAGGAGTTTATGTTGTTAAATTAGAAGAGCTTCATAAAGCTCCCGAAATGAAAAATTATAAAGGTTTTGCATTGAAGGAAACAGCGCAAAGAAGACAAACAGTGAATACGCGTGTTTTTGAAGCCTTAAAGAACAACGCGGATATTAAAGACAACCGCGCACGATTCTACTAGCAGATGGATAATGAAATGCTAAAAAAACCCTGCAAGCGCAGGGTTTTTTTATAATATCATTTCTGAAAAGGAAAGGATGGTGGAATATCCCTTTTTTCGGAAATATTCTTTTTCCATATCTTTTCCTGTAGCCAGGATAAAATCTCCTCCCCAGCCGCCAAGACTTTTTATTGCTCCGGAAAAATCAGGAAAAAGTCGTGTTTTTATCTTCGGAAGATTTACCAATTTTGAAATAATGTTTTCGTGAATTTCTATCAGCAGTTTAAATTCCTCCAGATTGTCACAGCTTATAAAACTTTCAGTAAGTCCTGAAATTTTTTCAACCGAAGATTGAAGAATATCCTGGGGCTGCGCCTTGTAATGCGAAATAGAATTCCGGCTGTTCTGTTTTTGATTTAAATGAACAAAAAAGAGATCATCGGCAAAACGAGGATGAAACGTGGTTTTTAATATACTTCTCGTACCCCCGGAAAACTGATAGGTCACAGGATTATCATTTTGCGCGGCCGCTATATCAAAACCGCTGCCTCCAAAAGTGTTTTCCAACAGCAAAAAAGCATCTATTTTTAGCCACTGTGCTATATTATTTATGAGAGTGGAAGAACTTCCAAGTCCCCAATCTGATGGAAACTCCAGTGCGGTCTTTACCTTAAATCCATTTGAATTTATGCCTTCAGACAGTTTAAAAGCTTCAGTCAGAATGGTTTTTAAAGCATCGGCGTGATTTTTAGCTCCCTTAAAACTTATAAGGTCTGTTATTTTTCCCTGGTTAAAAGCGAATGTGGTTTCTATCCATACATTTCCCTGGTGATCTAAAGCCTCCCAAAGAATCTCATTTTTTTCATTTTCGGTAACTTCTAAACTCTGTCCGAATTTCGTGGGAAGAGTCAAAGCCATTGCACCATCAAGCACTACATATTCTCCTGTGAGCAAGAGTTTTCCGTGGCTGCGGTATTCCTGTGACATTCCTTTTATTTTAGATTCCTTAGTTTATGAAGTTGTTCAGATACGCTGTTATGAGTAACCGTATGGTATTTAAAATAGTCTATAAGACTATTTTTTTCTGCCTGTGTGGCTTTATGCTGATTAAGAATATTTATTAAATGCATTTTCATGTGTCCCTGCTGAATTCCAGTGGTAACCAGGGATTTCACAGCTCCAAAATTTTGTGCGAGACCGGCAACTGCAATTATCTTCATGAGTTGTTGGGCATCGGGTTTTTGAAGTATTTCCAGAGCAACTTTTACCAGGGGATGTAAATTGGTAAGTCCTCCCACAGTGCCAACGGCAAGCGGAATTTCCATCCAGAACTTGAACATGTCGTTTTCTATACTGGTATGGGTAAGACTTGTGTAGGAGCCATCTTTAGCCGCGTAGGCGTGTATTCCCGCCTCTACAGCGCGAAAGTCATTGCCCGTAGCGATCACGACAGCATCAATGCCATTCATGATGCCTTTGTTATGAGTGACGGCACGATAGGGCTCTACTTCGGCAATGTTAACCGCGGTTTGGAATTTTTCTGCAAATGTCTTACCATCCATATGGCTGCCTTCGCCAAGCTCTTCAACTTTACATGAAACTTCAGCTCTTACTACACATTCAGGGACAAAATTAGACAGGATGCTCATTATGATTTCCGGATGTTTTTCAGCTTCAGAAAAATCTTCATATTGTAAAGCCTGCGCCTTAAAAACTTCAGCAAAACGTTCGAGACAGGAGTTAATAAAATTTGCTCCCATAGAATCCCGGGTGTCAAAAGTTGCTTCCAGCTGAAAATAATTCTTTAGCGATTCCGACTTATCCTTTAAATGTAATGACAAAATTCCGCCGCCCCTTTTTTCCATGTTCTGAGTGATGGGGCGAACAGATTCCATAAGAAGATGCTTTTTAAGCTCAAAAAACTTCCTGAGTTTCGCGCTGTCACCAAAAAATTTAAAATGCACCTGTCCTATTTTTTTGGTATTTAAAACTTCCGCTTTAAATCCGCCGCGCTCCCCCCAGAATTTAGCCGCTTTGCTTGCAGCAGCAATCACAGAACTTTCCTCTATAGCCATGGTAATAGCCAGCAATTCGCCATTTATCATAAAATTAGGAGCTATGCCAAAAGGCAAATAGAAGTTGCTAAGGGTATTTTCGGTAAACTCCTCGTGCAACTGCTGTAGCTTTTTATCCTGGTTCCAGTATTGTTTTAGAATAGTTGGACCTTGTGGAAAGTCCTTCAAATAAGTTTTAGATAACCAACTAATTTTCTCTTCCTTTTTTAATCTGGAAAAACCAGTAACCGGCTGGATCATGTGTTTAAAAATTTGGAGCAAAGATACAAATCCTGATTCTTCTTCTGCTCTTCATTTAGAAGTTTGAACAGCAGTAAGCGGTTTACACGGTAATAGAATTTAACAAATTGTTAGTATTTAACAATCCGAACTCTTATTTTTTGCTGAAATTTTAGTAAACTTGGGCCTAGCAACAATTATAAACAATTTCATGGCAAACACTCCGGCACAACAGGCTCATCAGAAAGAATTATTTGGGCACCCTATTGGCTTATATATTTTATTCTTTACCGAAATGTGGGAGCGCTTTTCCTACTATGGAATGCGTGCGATTCTGGTGCTATATCTTATAAGTTCTACCACAAAGCACAATCCCGGCCTGGGCTGGACATCGGCCGAGGCTATATCCCTATATGGCTGGTACACGATGCTGGTTTATGTTTCATCTATTCCGGGTGGAATTATAGCGGACAAACTTTTAGGACAAAAGAAAACGGTGCTCCTGGGTGGCGTTATTCTTGTTTTGGGCCATACGATCCTTGCGGTTCAGAATATGGTTGCTTTTTATGGGGGGCTGGTCCTCATCATCATTGGGGTAGGAATGCTAAAAGCCAATATTTCAACCATGGTTGGAGGTTTGTATAAAGAAGGTGATATTCGGAGGGATAAAGGGTTTACCATATTTTACATTGGAATTAATCTCGGGGCTTTTCTTTCCAGCCTAATTGTGGGCTACGTCGGAGAAAATATCGGATGGCACTGGGGCTTTGGACTTGCAGGAATTGCAATGGCTTTAGGTTTACTGGTATATATGTGGGGACAAAAATATCTCACCAATGTTGGAAACCTGCTCTCGAAAGTGGAAAGAAATGATGGTGCAACCCTGGGGAGTATGTTTAAGGATTTATTCAAATCGCCACTTCAGCTTACAATAACTGCCATTTTAATGGCTGCTTCTTTATATTATTTGTTTGCGGAATCTGTTTCTTACGGCTTGTTGTATGTCTTCCTTACCCTGGTAACGGCGATGATGCTCATGGTTTACAAAGACCTTACGACCCAGGTAATGAAAGATCGATATGTGGTAATGCTGCTGTCTTTTATCCTGGTGGTTGTTTTCTGGGGAGCTTTTGAACAGGCCGGAGGACTGATGAATATCTATGCCCTCGAAAAAACCAATCGTACCTTGCCTTTTACCCTTCCTTTAATTGGTAATGAGATACCTGCTTCCTGGTTCCAGTCATTAAATGCGATGTTTATCATCATTTTTGGAGTGATTGTGGCCAATTTCTGGGCTCGTCGTAAATTAAAGAACAAAGAGGCCTCTTCCATCTTTAAAATGGCAACAGGGGTGATTATTATGGGTCTTGGCTTTTTATTC